>DASXYB010000197.1:0-3440 GCA_036502745.1 Candidatus Udaeobacter sp. | reverse complement strand
ATCGTCCCGCACACCGCAAAACTGATCGTAATCAATCGGCGCAAAGATTGTTGGGTCTTCACCGCAAACGGGACACAGCGGATCGCGCCGCAACCTTAGCTCGCGAAATGTGACCTTAAGCGCATCAAAGTGCAGCAGGCGTCCGATCAAAGGTTCGCCGATACCCACGATGAGCTTGATTGCCTCAATCGCCTGAAGCATGCCGATGATGCCGGGCAGAACGCCGAACACACCAGCTTGCGCGCAGTTCGGGACCGACTCCGGCGGAGGCGGTTCAGGAAACAGACAACGATAACAAGGCCCGCCCAACTGCGCCGCAAACACCGTCGTTTGGCCTTCAAACCGAAACACAGAGCCGTAAACATTTGGCTTTCCGGCAAAAACACAGACGTCATTGGATAGGTAGCGCGTGGCGAAATTATCCGAGCCGTCTACAATTACGTCGTAGTTAGCAATAATTTTCTCCGCGTTGTCGCTGGATAATCGGCATTCGTGTAATTGGATTTCGATCTCTGGATTGATGTCGCGCAGGCGGTCGCGCGCCGATTCAACTTTGCTGCGGCCGATGTCCTTCGTTCCGTGAAGAATCTGCCGTTGCAGATTCGTCAGCTCAACGCGGTCGAAATCGACAAGCCCAAGTCGTCCCACACCGGCTGCTGCGAGATAGAGCGCGGCAGGTGAACCCAAACCACCGGCGCCAATGCATAAAACGCGGGCCGCCTTGAGTCGTTTTTGTCCCTCGACAGTCACTTCCGGCATGATGAGGTGCCGCGAATAGCGTTGCAGTTCTTGCTTCGTTAGGCCAGCATCCGAAAGCCTTTCTGCTGCGATGACACTTTTATTCATGGCCCGCTGGAACGTTAGCACGGCTCGGATTTGGAGCATACGCGTGCGTTGTCCATCCGCGGACGAGATCGAACACGAAGCCGGCAGTTCGCCGACTCGATTTGACTGATCCAAGTCGGATCAATCATCAAGCTACTCCTTTACAGTAACCGGCGTTCCTACGGGTGCGTGTTCGAAAAACTGACTTGCCATTCCCTTCGGTATGCGAATGCAACCATGCGATGCAGCAAACGGTGGAACATATCCCTGATGCATCGCGTAACCGCCCCTGAAGAACATCGCGTACGGCATTCGCGCGCCATCGAAATGCGTTCCTTTCGGCTGGCGGTCCTTTCGTGAGTCAATGTTTGACCTAACGACATTTCCAGAACCATCCACGTAATCGCCGAATGCGGTTGAGACATGGTCTACATCCTTTGATAGGACTGTGTAGTGACCGGGTGGAGTGCCGAAACCTGGTTTACCCGTGGAGACAGTTGTTTCGCCGACCAACGTTTTTCCTTTGTAGAAGTAAGCTTTCTGTTCGCCGATATGCACGACGATTTTCGGCGAGCCGGAAGCACCTTCGTCATGCCACCAGCCTGCGGGAGCGGCGCGCGGGTAGAAGCCTCCCTGCGTTGCATATGGCTCTGGGTACTCTTCGCAACTGCAAATAATCAGCGCAGCGAGCACCGTACCTGCAATTCTCAGTATTAGGCCATTATTCACAAAGCGGCGGATACTATTCAACGGAAGATTACGCATTCAACTCTAAAGTCGGTTTTAATCGGCCAGGTGGTCGTCTCAAAACAGCGCCGGATTTCAGCCGATGAGCAGAGCCGTTAGGTTTCCAGGAACGGAAAATTCATGGTCACTCAATCTCGATGCGGAAGCGGACCGCGATCCCCACACGCAGAATGACGACGCGGAATTCTATTCAGCCGGACGTGACGCAGTTTGACGCTTTGCACCCGTAGAAATACCCTCATGTCTATGAGCAGCGTGCAATCGCCGATTAATATAGAGAACTGGATTGAGGAGAATGCTGAGAAATTTAAGCCGCCAGTAAGCAACCGGTATCTATATGACGGCCGTGATTTTTTTGTGATGGTCATTAAAGGCCCCAACGCACGTAACGATTTTCATCTCGTTGATTCGGAAGAGTACTTCTATCAGCTAAAGGGAGACATCAAGGTGCGCATCCGCGAAGGCGACCGCATCGTCGATCACGTTGTTCGCGAGGGGGAAACCTTTTTCATTCCGCCGAATGTGCCGCACTCGCCTCAGCGTCCGCCTGACACGATTGGACTCGTTGTAGAGCGGCGCCGTGGGTCGGGTGAGAAGGAACACGTAATTTTTTACTGTGAAAATTGTGGAGCACTGGTGGAAGACATTCACTTCGACTGCAAAGACATCGTCGACCATTTTAGCAAGGCAATGCTCGAATTCTGGAGCGACGATGCGCGCAGGACCTGCAAGACGTGCGGTAAAAAAGTGGAAAAAGCGCAGCCGGTAAAGGCGCTGTAATACGTTTAGTGTAGGGCGTCTGGATCAGGCGTCTTTCGACATTGGCGTTTCACAGAAACGCCCTACAATTCCTGCCCGTGAAGATCGATCTGCACACCCACATTTTGCCGCGTGAGTGGCCGGATCTCGACGCGAAATATGGCTACGGCGGTTTTGTGCGGCTCGATCATTACAAGCCTTGCTGCGCGCGCATGATGGTCCGCGACCGTATGTTTCGCGAAATCAGCGACAACGCATGGGAACCCACGCGCCGAATTGAAGAGATGGATGGGAACGCGGTTTCGATGCAAGTCCTTTCGACAGTTCCGGTGATGTTCAGCTATTGGGCAAAACCGACTGATGCGCTTGACCTTTCACGGCGACTAAACGACCACATCGCCGAAGTAGTTCGCAATCATCCGACACGCTTCACCGGTCTTGGAACGATTCCAATACAGGACCCCGATCTCGCGGCAGGCGAATTGGAACGCTGCGTCCGAGAACTCCGGCTGCGTGGTGTGCAGATTGGTACCCATGTGGACGCGAATCCGCATTTCGGACGTGTGGATACTCTGAATCTCGACAACGCAGCGTTTCAGCCGGTGTGGAGCGCTGCTGAAGAACTCGATGCGGCGATCTTTGTTCACCCATGGGACATGCTAGGCAGCGAACGGATGCCCAAATACTGGCTCCCGTGGCTGGTTGGAATGCCCGCAGAGACGTCTCTCGCGATTTGTTCCATGATTTTTGGAGGGGTATTTGAGAGGTTTCCGAAACTGCGTGTCGCGTTTGCGCACGGCGGCGGTGCGTTTCCGATTACGATCGGCCGCGTCGATCACGCATTTCATGTGCGCCCTGATGTGGTGGCGGCGGAAAGCACCATCAGTCCACGTCTCTATCTCGCGCACGATGGTATGCCGGCCCGATTTTATGTCGATTCACTTGTCCACGACGCCGATGCGCTGGGACTGCTTCTCAAACTGTTCGGCGCCGAACGCATCGCATTCGGTTCGGATTACCCGTTCTCGTTAGGCGAAACGCATCCGGGAAAACTCATCGATTCCATGAAGCTTTGCGAAAAAGAGAGAGCGCAACTATTCGCAGGAACG
>DASXYB010000196.1:0-5512 GCA_036502745.1 Candidatus Udaeobacter sp. | reverse complement strand
CGACAATCAGCGCAACACGACGAGTCTCGTCCGGGCGCTTGGGCCGATGGATGCGACGATGATTGTCATCGGTTCGATGATCGGGTCTGGCATTTTCATCGTATCAGCGGAGTCATCGCGATTGAATGGCGCGCCGGGTTGGCTGTTGCTCGCTTGGGCGCTCGCCGGCTTGCTAACGATTACAGGCGCGCTGTGTTGCTCGGAGTTAGCGACGATGATGCCGCGAGCGGGCGGTGTGTATGTTTTTCTGCGCGAAGCCTTCGGTTCGCCGATTGGATTTTTGTACGGCTGGACGTTATTTCTCGTGGTCCAAACGGGGACAATCGCAGCTGTAGCGATCGCGTTCGCGAAATTCCTCGGCGTTTTTGCCACATCAGTTTCACCAGATAATTACCTGGTTTCACCCATCTCGTTAGGCGGTTACGCTATCAGTTTATCCACGGAACAATTGGTTGCGATAGCGTTGATTGCGCTTCTGACGTGGACGAACACTCGCGGGCTCGAGATCGGCAAAATTGTCCAGAACACATTCACCTTTGCGAAAACCGCTGCGCTGACTGCAGTGGTGGTAATAGGCTTATCGTTAGGCTGGAAAGCCAATTCTGCCGCACTCAGCTCGGCCTGGTGGGACTCATGGGCCAATGGCTGGAATCCGCAGGCGGCGCAACCGGGCTTCGCTTTCACCGGCACGTTTGCCCTTGCTCTGCTTTTTGGAAGATCGATGGTGGGGCCGCTCTTCGCTCAGACCGCCTGGACCAACGTGACATTTATCGGCAGCGAAGTACGCGACCCGGGAAAAAATCTCGTACGCGCGCTTGTCGGAGGATGCGCCGTTGTGGTCGTACTCTATTTACTGGCTAACGTTGCTTATCTGGCGGTGTTGCCCTTCCCGGAAATTCAGCACGCGCCGCAAAATCGCGTGGCTGTAGCAATGATGAACACCGTCTTCGGTCGTCCTGGAGCGATGTGCATGGCGGCAGCGATCATGATTTCCACTTTCGGTTGCGACAACGGTCTGATTCTCGCGGGAGCGCGCGTTTACTACGCGATGGCGCGTGATGGCTTGTTCTTCCGAAGAATTGCAACCACAAATCGATTTCGTGTTCCCTCAGCGGCACTGGTGGCGCAGGGACTTTGGACGGCGTGTCTGGTTTTGCCGCGCACAGTTATTACCAATCCCGAGACGCGCCAGATGACTTACGGGAACGTTTACAATCAACTGCTTGAATACATCGTCTCGGCGGACTTAGTGTTTTACCTTCTGATGGTTGTCGCTGTCATCGTTTTACGACGCAAAAAGCCGAATGCTGAGAGGCCATATCGCACATGGGGTTATCCCATTGTGCCGATCATCTCTATCGTGCTATCGGCGCTGTTGACTGTTGATCTTGCATGGCTCGCGCCGGCGACGTCGGGAATTGGAATTCTCATCGTGTTGACCGGCGTCCCGGCTTACTTCTTCTGGCACAAAGCTCCTCGTTAGCACCCTGCTTTAACGGGGTGCTACCGACGAACTAGACAATCGTGAACCGCTTCAGCGGTTTGCCTCAGTGGTGGGAAAAACCGCTAAAGCGGTTTCGGTTCACTTGCCGGCAATCACCTTGCTGAAGCGAGGGTGTCAATGAGAGAGAGCTTCCAATGTGAGCGTGCTCACTCGTGCGCCGGTTCTTGAGATCACCTGATAAAACCAAAATGCTCGTTAGGCGCGAAGTTATTTTGTATGCCTGCAAAATCAAAGAAACAACAAATGGCAGCCGGCGCCGCGCTTGCGGCAAAGCGCGGCAAGAAGTCGAAGTCGTCGCTTAAGGGCGCATCGAGCCAAATGGCAAAGTCGATGAGCGAAAGCGAGCTAAGAAAAATGGCAAAGACGAACCGCAAAGGGAAACCCACACGCAAAACCAAGAAAAGGTAGGATCCCCCTTCGCCGTCTTATTGAGGTCTGAGCGACGGCCCGCGGAGGATGCAGGTCAAAAGAAACAGTCCGCGATATCCTTGGGAAAGGGACGAAGCATGAAGTTGTCCCTGGAAAACATTGCTACGACCACGAACAATTGGAACAGCCATCGTTCACTTTGCCTGCATCACCTCGATTACCTGTCTCAGGGGTTCCGCGCTTATCCTGCTTGCCCCGGTGAACGGATGATCAAGCACATAGATCAGGAATAGAATCTGCGACATTGTCACTGTGAGCGTGGCTGTGATCAGGTATTGCGCCTTAAGATTCTTCATTCCGAACAAATAGTTGAAACAAACCGTGAAAAGAGCGCCTACGAGCAGGACCAACCAAACAACATGTGGCACGGTGTCGTTGCCGGTAAATATTCTAAGCCGGCGATACTCAGCCAGGTTATTCAGCCGGCTCAACGCTTCGGCATAAATCTGCTTATTCGGACAGGATTTCTCGTCCATTTGGTAAAACGCTTCGATTAGCCCTGACATTTTTCCCGTGGAATGAATGTCTATGTCGCCTTCAGCCATCCGCTTGAGTTCATCGTTCTGAACCAGAGTGAGATAGTCGAGCAGTCCTTGCTGCATTACTGTCCTGGCCGGCTCTTGGAACGAATGCGCAATATGAAAAAGGTCATCGGCGAGATTGGCCTCCATTTGCAAATCTTTGGTCGCGTCGCTGTAACCACTCCAGGTCACAAAGACAACAAAGGCAAGCATCACTCCATAAAACAGCCCGAAGGCGTTGAAGACAATGGCAGCGACTTCATGGTTCTCCTTCAGTACTTCGGCCGAATACTTTGTTCGCACCAAGTAAAGCCCGGCCAGACTGAAGAACGTGGTAATCGCTGAGACGATAAAAAATGAAATGGGCGGCGGTAACTGAAGCAGGAATTGCATAAATTTATTAACCCTGAGAAAACTTCCCCCGAATCTTACTGCTTTTGACCTGTTACTTCACGTTTGAGCCGATATCCATCGGCGCGGGCGCCATACCCGCTGGCGTATTCAACCAATCCCACGTCCTTTTTCCAAACGATTTTCTTGAAATGTCCGGAGGGATGACTCGCCTCATAAATGCAGAGGTCGCCTTTCAATTTGATTGTCGTTTTCCACTCCCCTTCGTTGTGTTCGAAGCTGCCGCTGGTGATGCCGTAAATGGCGTTCGGTGCGAATTCCGGCGGCTTGTCAGTCGCAACAAAGTAGTCCGGCCGAATTTCGCTGCTTTTGAGCGCTCGATTTGAGATAGGTGAATTCGATTTTGAAGATCGCGCCCCACGGCATTTTCGCCATACGCGTTGTCGCTACTCTGGCACCGAGAGGGATATCTTGTTTTCCGATGTCGTCACTCCACTCGGCTCCGCGAAATTTGGCGAAGACCGGCTTGTCGTCCTGCGCATTGAGAAATGGGTTTGCCGCGTAAGCAGAAACCGCCAGCGAGAGTAACATCGTCATCGTTGCCATTCGCGAACGGTTCATGGCCTGATCTTAGCGATCATGAGATCGCCAATGCACGCCATTTTCCAATTTGCTCAGTAGCTTCGCTGTAGAGCGGGCTATTTATCGCTGGCCTTCGGCGCGAGGGAAGCGACGATTTTGTCGAAACGCGGGTCGTTACGAAGCGGATCCCACCACGGCATTAGTTTGAGTTGGCCATAGGTGACGCCACTCGGAACCTGGGTGGCAATGGCCAGCTGTTCGCAAGCCAGATCGTTGTCGCCAACCCATGCGGCAATCTTCGCCAGATATCTGACCATCGCCTTGCCTCTGATTGCGTCCCTTTCGATCGGAAGAAGCTCGACTGCGCGGCGGCCTTCCCGCAACGCTTCCTCTTTCCGTCCGAGAGCGGCGTAGATCAAACCAAGCACGCACCGCACCGGGCCGTGATTTGGTTCTCCCTGCACAATCTTCCGCTGCTCCGCGAGGGCTTCCGTAAAAGCGGCGCGCGCTTTCACATCCTCTTTCGTCATGCGCGCGATAACACCTTCGACGAGCGGATGATTCCATTGAACACTTCCGTCCATGAAAGGCGTTTCGCCCAGTGCGATCAAAGCGTTGTTTGCGCCGTCAGCGTCGCGCTCGGCCAATGCGCAGATGAGCCAACTATTGGCGAGCCCCTGAACGCCAGCTGGATTGTCTGTACGGATTTTATCGATCAGCTGATGCAATGGCTGGGTATCGGCCTTCCAATCCAGGTCCACATTCGCTCGGATCACTTTGGTCTGAGCGTGGTCCGGTTCGACGGCCAGAGCACGATCCAATGCCAATGTTTCTTCGGCGTAGCTTCGGAAGAGGTCGTAATTGGTCGCGATCTGGTGCAGCGTCTCAAGATTGCGCGGGTCGAGCTCAACCGCGCGCTCAAGGTCTCGCGCCGATTCGTCCCAGCGCCCTTGACGCCTTTGGATGTAGCCCATCAACTGGAATATCGGGGGATCGTTTGGGAGGCTCTGACGAGCCACTTCCAGTTGCGCTAGAGCACCATCATAATCGAGGTATCCCCAATAAAGATTTTGGGCGCGCGCGAGGTGTGCTTCACCTGCAGCCGGACGTAGCAGGAACGCCGTCTGGATTGCCGCTTCCGCCAGGGCAAGGCGGGCGGGAGTATGATCGAAGCCATCGAAGTAAAGGCGATCATGAATATAGGCCAGTTGGCAATACGCCTGGAAAAACGCGGGGTCTCGCACGACAGCCTGATTCAATAAGTCGGCCGCCTCCCGAAGATGCTCTCCGTCATCATCTCTAAAGCTCCCTGTTATAAGGAGATTTTTCGCGCGCGTGTAGAGATCGAACGCAGGGATATCGCCCGTGGGGGGACGTTCGATCTCGCTCTTTTCATTTGGCAAGAGTTTCGCATTGAGTTCGCTGGCAATCGCTGTTGCGATTTCACTTTCAATTGCGAATACGCCTGCAACCTCGCGCTCGTACGTCAGGGCCCATACATTCCGATCGGTGCGCGCATCGAACAGTTGCGCGTTGACGCGCAGACGATTGCCCGAACGCTGAACAGTTCCTTCCACCAGGTGCGCCACGCCGAGTTGCTTGCCGATCTTGCGCAGATCGCGCGCCACTCCGCCTTTGTATTGCAATACCGATGTGCGCCCGATCACCCTCAGATCTGCGATCCTGGCGAGGTCCGTCAGAATTTCGTCCTGCACGCCATCGGCGAAAAAGGCGCTATCCGGGTCGCGGCTCAGATTTTCAAACGGAAGCACTGCGAGGCTTTTTTCGGGCACCGGGATTTTAGGCGAAGGAAACTTTTCCCCGAGTAGCCAAACAACGGCAAGCGCAAGCAAAAGGCACGTAAGACCCGCACTGGCAAAAATTGGATTGCGCCGCGACCAGCGCAAAGCTCGCGCTGGTGCACGCGCCGGCCGCGCGATGATGGCTCGTCCCTCTAGCGAGCGCTCGAGATCTTCCGCAAAGGCACCTGCGGTGTGATACCGCGCTTTGGGATCGCGTTCGAGACAACGTGCGACAACTGTTTCGAGATCGCGATCGCCTGATAGCACCAGTGAACGCAGCTTTGGAGCGGCCGTCGCGCCCGCCTGCCGAATAACCGAAAGCG
>DASXYB010000195.1:0-4287 GCA_036502745.1 Candidatus Udaeobacter sp. | reverse complement strand
TCCGGAGCGAAGGTAACTGCTGAAGTTCTCGAACAGCGCAAGGACAAGAAAGTCGTCGCCTTTAAATATAAGCGGCGCAAAGGTTATCACCGAACGGTCGGCCACCGGCGCAAATTGACGCGCGTAAAGATCAAAAGCATTAGTTTGGCAGAGAAGAAGCCGGCGGCGAAAAAGACCGAGGATTAACAAGCACGTCACTCTCACCAACAATTAACGACTCACTCAATGGCTCATAAAAAAGGACAAGGCAGCGTTAAAAATGGACGCGACAGCGTCAGCAAACGGCTGGGTGTGAAAAAATTCGGCAGCGAGATCGTTGTAGCTGGCAACATCATTGTGCGTCAGCGCGGGACAAAATTCATACCGGGAAGAAACGTCGGACTCGGTCGCGATTACACAATCTTCGCTCTGATTGACGGAAGCGTGCGCTTCGACCGAAGCGGGCGACGGGTGAATGTGGATCCCGCGGCGACCGCATCGTCATCTTAAGCCCCGAAGCTCTGGATCGAAAGATCGCGTTACAAAACCCAGCGGTCGCTCCACGCGATCCTCCGACTACGGTGGGAATGACGGTGCTTGCTTTTTCTTTTCCTTTCGCAGTATAAGCGACGTTTCGCCATGATGAGATATCAAACTTTTCTTCTTTTTGGCGCGCCTGGCAGCGGCAAAGGCACGCAGGGCAAAACCCTCGGCACCATCCCGCGTTATTATCATTGCGCTTGTGGCGACGTATTCCGCTCCATCGATACGCGCACAAAGGTAGGCAAAGCGTTCCTTGAATATTCGAGTAAAGGCCAACTGGTTCCGAACGAGATCACAGTGGAGCTTTGGCGGGAGGCGATTAATGCGGCCGTCGACGCGCACAAGTTCAAGCCGGACATCGACACGCTCGTACTAGACGGAATTCCACGAAACGTCGGGCAGGCCAAGATCATGAACGACATGATCAATGTGAAGAAAGTGTTCCATCTCGCATGCCCCGATCGCGAGACGTTGTTTTATCGCCTGAAGAAACGGGCTTTGAAAGAGAATCGCCTCGACGACGCAAACGAAGAAGTCATCCAGCGGCGTCTTGATATTTACGAGAAAGAATCGCGACCAGTGCTTTCATATTATTCAAAAGAGTTGGTCACCGTAGTTGACGCCATTCAGCCGCCTGTGAAAGTTCTCCTCGATATCCTACAGAGCGTGAGCGACGGCGCGTATGAACCAGCAGCAGTTTGAAAATTTCACTGCATCGAGTCTCTATTGCGAAAAATGCAAAGCCGCGATGCCTGTGCGCGAGCGGCTTTTGTTAGTCCTGTCTGACCGCGAAATCTTCGATTATCTCTGCACGGAATGCGGTTCGTCAGTCGGGCGCCGTGAAGTGACGCCTGGCGAAAAGATGATGGCGCAAGCAACGGCCGGCCGAACACGTCGTGCCCGCGCGCCTGCTCGACTTCGGTAGATTCTCAAACACGACCCAGGTAGGGCGCGACCGCCGGGCGCGCCGAAGGGATGGACGGCCCAGCGGTCCGTCCCTACCATTAATGAGATGGTTTCTCGAGGCATTCGAATTGTTTTCATCGGCACTGGCGAAATCGGCGTGCCGACGCTACGAGGGTTACTGGATTCCGAACACGAAGTTGTCGGGATCATCACTCAACCCGATAAGCCGGTGGGACGGAAGCAGCGCATTGAACCGCCGCCCCTAAAAAAAGCATTGATTCATAGGGCGCGACCACCGGGCGCGCCGATTCTTCAACCAGCAAAAATCAAGAATCCACAAAGCATTGAACAAATTCGCCGGCTTACGCCCGATGTGATTGTTGTGGTTGCGTACGGCCAAATGCTGCCGCGTGGTGTGCTCGAGATTCCGCGTCTCGCCTGTTTGAATTTGCATGCCTCGCTTCTTCCGCGCTGGAGGGGTGCAGCGCCGATTCAAGCCGCAATCGAGGCGGGCGACTGTGAGACGGGCATCACCGTGATGTACATGGACGAAGGACTCGATACTGGCGATACCCTCTTGCAGCGCAATGTCGCAATTTTGCCTAACGATACCGGTGGATCACTGCATGATCGCCTGGCGCAGATTGCTCCCGATGCCTTGCTTGAATCTTTGCGACTCCTTGCCGCTGAGAACGCGCCGCGAAGTGCGCAGGACAATACACGCGCGACTTATGCGCCAAAACTGAAACGTGAACACGGCCAAATCGATTGGTCCGAATCAGCTGAAGCGATCGAACGAAAAATTCGCGCGTACAATCCATGGCCCGGCGCGTTCATCAAAATCGATGGTCAAAATCTCAAAATCTTTTCCGCGTCAGTTGTCGAACTCAATGGCCAACCCGCAGAAATTTTGCGCAGCGACAAAGACCTGATCGTTGCCACTGGCAAAGGCGCACTTTCTCTCGCCGAAGTGCAACTTGAAGGAAAACGGCGAATGAGCGCAGGAGAATTTCTGCGTGGCCACCGCGCACTACTCGTCGGTGCAGAATGAGTGTGGAGCGCTGCCGCTACGCCCGCTCTGTCACGCGCCTCGCCGACACCTATCAGAAGCTTGTCGGCGCGCCGCCCGCGCTCTCCTTCGCATTTTGCTTTCCAAACGCGGCAATCTTCTGTTTGGATGTTCACCCGCCGCCATGGAACCACAATCCCCAGTCTATGAACGCATCGTCCTCAAGCTGAGCGGCGAAGCCGTCCAGGAGCGTGGTGGGCGCGACAACATTTCGCCTACCGTTGTGCGCGACATTGCCGAGCGCATCAAGGAAGTGCGCGATCTTGGCGTCGAGGTTGGAGTCGTGATCGGCGGCGGCAACATCTGGCGCGGTCTTTCTGCGGCGGATCGCGGCATGGACCGTACTACGGCGGATTACATGGGAATGCTTGCCACAGTCATCAACGCTCTCGCATTACGAAGCACGCTGGAGCAAATCGGCGTGGAAGCCCGTGTTCAGACCGCGATTGAGATGAAAAATGTGGCGGAGCCATTCATCCTTGGCCGCGCCGTTCGGCATCTGGAGCTGGGCCGCGTCGTGATTTTCGCTGCAGGCACTGGTAACCCATATTTTTCCACTGACACGACAGCCGCATTGCGCGCCAGCGAGATTCGCGCCGATGTGATCCTGAAAGCCACAAAGGTCGACGGCGTGTACGATCGCGACCCAAACAAATTTCCCGACGCGCGCCGTTACGACCGCATCACATTCACCGAAGCGCTCACGAAGCGTCTCCAGATCATGGATTCGACTGCGTTCAGTCTTTGCATGGACAACAAAATCCCGATCGTTGTATTCAACATGTATAAGCCTGGAATCCTGCGCGACGCCGTGCTGGGAAGAAATGTCGGAACTCTGGTTTGCGATGAAGCTCCGTCAAAGTAAACATTCAGCGATATGAGCACGGATGACATTCTTCTGGAGGCGGAAATGACGATGGAAAAAAGCGTCGATTACATGGTGCACGAATTCGCCGCCGTGCGCACCGGCAAGGCCTCGCCTGCTTTGGTAGAAAACGTCGATGTGCATGCCTATGGATCCGCCATGAAATTGAAACAGCTTGCCTTGATCACGACGCCTGAGCCGCGTTTGCTTGTTGTTCAACCTTTTGACGCAGGCACTGTGCAAGACATAGAAAGGGCCCTCAAGGAATCCAAGATTGGGATCACGCCTGCAGTTGATGGTAAGATCATTCGCCTGCCGATTCCGGAGCTTTCAGAGGAGCGCCGAAAGGAATTGGTGCGCGCGCTCGGCAAAATGGCCGAAGAAGCGCGGGTGCGTGTCCGCACGAACCGGCGCACCGCCCTCGACGAAGCGAAGAAACTTAAGGCTTCCGGCGGATTGACAGAAGATCAATTACGCGACGTCGAAGGCGAAGTACAAAAACTCACCGACCGCTTCGTCAAATCCGTCGACGACCATCTCAAGCACAAAGAAGCCGAGGTCATGAAGGTTTGATCATCTTCCTCTACCTCTTCCTCTGAATCTGCTAGCTCGTCGGCAAAAAAACGAAGAGTAAGATCAAGAGGAAGCGGAAGGGAAAGAAGGCCTAGTTAGGTAGGGGTGTGTTCGGTCTAAACGGCGAAGCTTTCGCCGCAAGAGCAGTGAGCCACGGCGTTGGGATTGGTGACTTTGAACCCGCCTTTTTGCAGGTCATCGCTGTAATCGAGCACAGAGCCGCTGACGAATAGCGCGCTCTTCGGATCGACCACGAGGTGCACGTTTTGGGTCGGAACAAGGATGTCGCGCTCCTTCGGGCCTTCCACCAAATCCATCACGTATTGCAGACCGGAACAGCCACCACCAATCA
>DASXYB010000194.1:0-6670 GCA_036502745.1 Candidatus Udaeobacter sp. | reverse complement strand
GTATGGGAACTTTTTTTACCGGGCATCAATCAAGGGGCGCACTACAAGTTTGAAATTCGCACCCAGACTGGCGCCGTGCTGCTCAAGAGCGATCCATTCGCGTTCTTTAATCAGCCCGGCAAATCCACCGCATCTCTTATTTATGATTTGGAACGATATACATGGAATGACGCGGAATGGATGGACGCGCGTCAGAAAAAGAACTGGCCGCAAAGTCCGATCAGCATTTACGAGGTGCATCTCGGCTCGTGGCGTCGGAAAGAAGGAAATCGGCAGCTCACTTATCTCGAGCTCGCCGACACGTTGCTGCCGTACGTGTTGGACTTGGGTTACACCCATATCGAACTGCTGCCGGTTGCCGAACATCCCTTCGAAGGCTCGTGGGGTTATCAGGTCACAAATTATTTTGCGCCCACCAGCCGATTCGGCCCGCCGGACGATTTCCGTCATTTCATCGATAAATGTCATCAGGCCGGAATCGGCGTGATCATGGATTGGGTGCCGGCGCATTTTCCCAAAGACGCACATGCGCTCGCCGAGTTCGACGGAACCCATCTGTTTGAGCATATGGATCCTCGCCAGGGCGAGCACCAGGATTGGGGCACCCTCATTTTTAATTATGGCCGCAACGAGGTGCGGAATTTTCTCATCGGCAACGCGCTTTTCTGGTTCGACAAATACCACATCGATGGCCTGCGCGTGGACGCAGTAGCCTCGATGCTTTACCTCGATTACTCACGCCAGCCGGGGCAATGGGTCCCTAATGCTTACGGCGGCCGCGAAAACCTGGATGCCATCCATTTTCTTAAACAATTCAACGAAGTTTGTTACCAGCACTTTCCTGGGATCGTCACGATTGCTGAGGAGTCAACAGCGTGGCCCGGTGTGACGCGGCCGGCGTATCTCGGCGGCCTGGGGTTCGGGTTCAAATGGAACATGGGCTGGATGCACGACTTCTTGCATTACATGAGCATCGATCCGATTTACCGGCGCTATCATCACGGCAACATCACGTTCTCGCTGCTCTACGCCTTCCAGGAAAATTTTATTCTTGTGCTCAGCCATGACGAAGTTGTGTACGGCAAACGCTCGCTGTTATCCAAAATGCCGGGCGACGAATGGCAAAAATTCGCGAATCTCCGGATGTTTCTGGCGTGGATGTACGGGCACCCGGGGAAAAAGTTGGTGTTCATGGGTAGCGAATTCGGCCAACCCAATGAATGGAATCACGATACGCAACTCGACTGGGAACTGCTGGAGTTGCCGCGCCACGATGGAGTTCGCCGGCTGGTGCAACATTTGAATTACACTTACCAAAACGAGTCCGCGCTGTGGCAACTGGACGACACCTACGACGGATTCGACTGGATCGACTTTCACGACGCAGATAACAGCGTTGTTTCCTTCCTGCGAAAATCCCGAGACGGTGACGTTGTTGTATTCGTTGTGAACGCGACCCCGGTAGTACGTTACAACTATCGGTTAGGCGTTCCCGAGGCCGGTTTCTATCGCGAGATCATCAACACCGACGGCGAAACCTACGGAGGAAGCAACGTAGGAAATTTAGGTGGCGTTCAGAGCGAACCCTGCGAATGGATGAGCCGCGAACATTCGATTCTGATTCATCTGCCACCCTTGGCGACTGTGGCCCTCAAGCTGGAAAAATGATTCGTTGGGTCAGACGGAGTTGGCGGCGATCGCCAACCAAGCTGATTTGTTCGTTAGGTGATCGGGTCTTTCGGAACGATCACATTTACCGTGTGGGGCACAAAACTTATTTCCGCTTCAGTGCCGACCTTTACCCGTTCTCCATCGAGGAACAAAGGGATCCCTTTCTTTGATTCTACAATCACCTGATGCGTTTTGGTCAGCGTCACGCTTTCGTTATCACGCCATCTTCCAAACGCAGCCGCAGTCGCAAGCCCGAGTAATTCAGCGGCATTTTCCACATCGATCGCTGCAGCCTCAAGCGCCTGCTCTGAATCGGACATTTGTTGCGATACGAGAGGGCAGATAACCGCCACAACTTCAGCTTCACCATTCACTGCTGGCGAAATAAAATATCGTATCTTCGTGTCGAACATCGCTTCCAATGCAATGCGAGCTTTCCTAAGAGCGTCAAGAATGTCGCCTTCACGTACAGCTTCGCGCGCTTCCATCCACAACCCCGGCGCACCGACAACCGCTGCAACAAAAAACAGTTTGTCTCCCACACGGCCTCCTGACAGCTCCTTTGTCAAAGGATTAGCGAGCGTTGCTTTAAGCGGTTCTTGCCAGGATGAATTTCCGTATAGCGCCCGAGGAAGCACGTTCAGTGTGCCCCCCGGCAGCGGCAGAAGAAAGGTATCCGTTCCAGTGCACGCTTCCGCAGCGGTGCGGATGGTCCCATCTCCGCCGAGCACTACCAGCACTTCGGGTTTGTACTCCGCAACTTCCGCGAACGCCGTCTTAATTCGGTCGGGTTCTCCGCACCACGTTTTGCAATTTCTCACGTTTGCGCCTTTGAGAATATCGATCATCTCCGCTTCAGATTCAGTGTCACAGCCGCCACTTGAAGTATTGATTATGGCTCCAACCTTCACATGTGATACCTCAATGCCTGCTGGTTTCATGTCAGACATAATCGACACATAAACATACGAGCCTTCAACGTTCCGCGGTTCGTCGGCATCACACCCCTCTTGCGCAAACACGCTGACACTCGGAACGTACCGCGCTTTTGTTGTCCGCGAATTGAAACGAAAGAAACCAGCGCGTGAGAAGGAAGAAAATTTTCACCACAACGTTTACGTGGTTCTGCTGAGCGACGCCGTCGCAAAGCATCCTCCGATCCTGCGCCTCAATCCGAAACGCGATCCGCTGAAACCGTGTGTGTATGTCGGAATGACAGGAATTCCCGTCGATCACCGATTCGAAAATCACAGGAACGGCTACAAGTCAGCTTGGGTTGTGAGGAAATATGGAGTGCGACTAATGCCAGAGCTTTACGAGCATCTTAACCCGATGCCGTTTGGAGCCGCAGTCCAGATGGAAACAGAGTTGGCCGAAGACTTACAAGCTGCCGGATATACCGTGACCGGCGGACACTAATACTCGCGCGCGTGAAGAAATGGTTCACGCGCGCGAGGGTTATAGCTTCTCCAATCAGACCGCCTTGCTCCAGGCAGCTCCGTAATTAATGGCGGCGCATTAGGCTGAGGACAAAACCTATCGCAAGCGCAGTCAACACAGCTTTGGTGGGATTCTTTCGAACGTACTCGTCAGTATTTTCCTTTAATGTCCGGATACCAGCTGTCGCCTCGTCCCAGATTTGGCCACCTTCGCCGGCAGCCCGTCTCACAGTTTTCGTTCGTTTCGAAGTGCCACTGCTTTGAGGGTTTCCTCCTGAGCCCGGCGAACTCGCTCCAGTTTGTTGTCGTCTGTTTTGTTCCCCTTGCGGCGAAACCGCCGGTCCTTTATTCATCTGATTTTCTTCAGCCATGATTTCCCTTTTCGATTTTTACCTCTTCGGCGCTGATGCCTCACTGACGGTGCTGATATCCTCAGCCCCGGCGTTTTTGAAGATGTCTTTCGCGCGATCGACATCGTCGCTTTCGTCGGCGTGTACCGCGACCAGATAGTTGCCCTTCTTCAGCTTTTCATCGTAACGCTTTGCCTCGATTTCTGGAATACCGAGTCCAATTAGACCGCCCACGACGCCGCCAGTGGTCGCGCCTACGGCTGCACCACTGAGCGCTGCCATAATCGGGCCTGCGGCAATAAATGGACCAAGGCCAGGAATAGCCAAAGCACCTATTCCTGCGAGTAATCCGAGCACGCCACCAGTTACGCCACCTGTGGCTGCACCGGTGGTGGCTCCCTCCGGCGCCTTCGTAGCTTTAACGTGACCGATGTCACGTGTGCCGCCTGTGTCGGGCATTAGCACCGAAATTTCCGAAGTTGCGAAGCCTTGAGCTTGAAGTTGCTCAACAATTCGCTCAGCCTGACCCTGTGTAGTTGCAATACCGAATACTGATTTAGACATAATAATTTTTGTTTAATTCTAAGGTTTGTTTGTTGGTTTACTTTTTAACGTCGAGTTGATCGACAATCTTCGCTCCGCCTCCCGCGGATCGCGCGATTTGATCGACCTTTGCTTTCTCCTGCGCATTATTAACTGGACCGCGAAGCGTAACTTGCCCATTCGCGGTAATGACTTTGATATTTTTGGCGGTACTTGAAAGCTCGCCGTCCTTCATCAGCGCCTGGCGAATAGCCTGTGTGATTTTTAAGTCTCCAGAACTGTTTGATTGGTCGCCGGACGTGGCCGTTTCACCAGAGCGATCGCGCTGATTTAAAGCCGTGTTATCTGCGTTTGCCTTTTCATCGGCAGCCATTGCCGACAGGCTCAATATGCTAAAACTAGCCAAGCCTAGTGAAGTTTGTTTGATGGTTTGTGTTAATTTCATAGATTCTAACTCGTAGGAAGTTTAGGCTATTAATCGCAACCGCTGCGAACATTGGTCCTATTTGTTACCAGATTGCTGAAATTAACTGGCAGGTTGTGAATTTAGGATTGCTGCGCCACGCAGGGAACGACGTGCTTGATTGAAGCCTCGATAGGGCTGAAGGCGCAACGCGTAATCGGGGGAATCCCTATAGCTGCCTCATCGTCCAGCTAGCTGCAGTTTTGCCTCGTGCTTTGCGATAATCAGTTGTTGATTATCGGCATTGTGACGACGCCGATTGTTTGCCCGGTGCTTGTGAACGGCGACTGGCAGGAGTTGAGTAACCTTGAGACATCGCCGGCGCACAATGCTTCAACAGGCGATCGCCAAACTGCACCGCGGCGCATGTGAATGATGCCGTGCAAAACGCCACCCGTGGAGCGCGCACTAGTGCTGTTCCGTTTCAAAATGCTGCTCGAGGGGAATTTTTGAACATATTGCGCGCTGTCACACGCGAGAGCACCGCAAAACTTTGATAGAATCGCGATGATGCACGCTCAGCCAACCGATTTTCTCCGCCGATGTGCCTGCACGGTTAGCCGCTGACTTTCTGCTGAATGTGCTGGATCGAGCGTTTAGCGGCGTCTAAAATGATTCAAGTGGCACTTCCCCGCTCAAAAAGTCAGCATCAACACACGCACAGCCGAACGTTCGATCGATTCATGCCGCGGGGAAGCGGATTGGCAGAAATGAACATTCTCGTTGCGCGGGAGAGTCAACCTGCTCCTGGAGCCTGTTAGCAGAGGATAATTTCGAATGCATTCACCTCGGACGACCGAACGAGCCGGGGCCATTGATCCACGAATGCGAACTCGACCTGCGTCTATAACGCCCTCGGCTGCGCTGAGTGGAATCTGGGCGCTGTTGCTCATCGTTTTTGTCGTTGCTGCACTTTATTTCGGCCGCTCTGTGTTGGTGCCAATAGCTCTGGCCACCCTGATCACGTTTTTACTCTCGCGCTTGGTTACGCGCCTCGAGCGTTGGATCGGGCGTATCGCGGCCGTGTTAGTGACCGTGATCGCGGTGTTCTCAATTTTCGCCGCCGCGAGTTGGGTCATCGGCCGTCAAGTTATCGATTTGGCTGACAAGTTACCTGACTACCAAACCAACATTGTGGCCAAAATCCGCTCACTGAGACTTCCTGCTGGTGGCCCGCTGGCCCGATTCTCATCCAGTGTTCAAGCTCTGCAAAAGGAAGTTGTTGCGCCGAGTACCGCTTCGGAGACGGATCGAGACCGCGGCAATTCTTTAACCAGAACAGCCCGCCCTGTGGCGAGCCCTATCCCAGTGAGGGTGATTGAAGGGCGAAACGCAATTCCGCAATTAATGCAGGATACGCTCGGAGCGATTTTGAGTCCGCTCGGTACCGCTGCGTTGGTACTGTTGCTGGTCATTTTCATGCTATTAAAACGGGACGATCTTCGCGGCAGACTGATTCGACTCGTTGGTCAGGGCAGAATCAGCACGACCACGCGCGCGATGGAGGACGCTGGACGTCGTGTGTCGCGTTATCTTTCCACACAATTCCTCGTTAACACGTGTTACGGGATTTTCGTTGCTGTTGGGCTGCAATTTGTCGGAGTTCCGAATGCTGCGTTGTGGGGACTGTTATCTGGAGTGCTGAGATTCATCCCTTATGT
This sequence comes from Candidatus Udaeobacter sp., assembly GCA_036502745.1. Lineage (GTDB taxonomy): Bacteria > Verrucomicrobiota > Verrucomicrobiia > Chthoniobacterales > UBA10450 > Udaeobacter. The sequence continues at coordinate 543 of DASXYB010000194.1, read as the reverse complement.
CGGCCCGTGGGTGGGCGCTCTCTTGCCGGTGTTACTTTCGTTTGCGATCTCAACAAGCTGGTTCATGCCCCTCATGACAATCAGTTTGTTCGTCGTGTTGGAGCTAATTGTATCGAACTTTATCGAACCTTGGGTTTACGGAGCAAATACCGGTGTTTCGCCGCTTGCCTTAATTATCTCGGCCGTGTTCTGGACGTGGCTTTGGGGTCCGGTAGGCCTCGTGCTTTCGACTCCTATGACGGTGTGTTTGGCGGTGATGGGACGACACGTTCCGCGACTTGAGTTTCTCGGGATTTTGCTCAGCGAGGATCAACCACTCGCGTCTCATGAGGAGTTCTACCATCGGCTTTTGTCATTTTCTATCGACAGCTCAGAAGAGTTTGCCACCAAATATGTGGAGACTGAGTCGCTGACTGCGCTCTACGATAACGTTCTGATTCCGGCCATCGGAGCAGTCGAAATCGACGCACACCGAGGTTCAATCACCGCGGAACAACGGACCTCCGCATTGCAGCGAGTTCATGAAATCATAGACGACTTCAG
>DASXYB010000193.1:0-8327 GCA_036502745.1 Candidatus Udaeobacter sp. | reverse complement strand
GGCCCTGTCGTCGCACAATTGCAACAAGCTTTTATGGACAACTGGCTGGAGACGAGGGCCGAGTTGCTACACGGCGATCTTTATTTTCCCAAACAAGAACGCGCCGGAGAGCAGATGTGTCAGGTCTTCAAGAGCTCAGCTGGTGAAGGCTCCGATAGCGGGCGTTTGATGTTGCTGGTATCCATTGCGGCAGCTCGTCATCACATCCGCATAGCGAACGCATATTTCATTCCGGACAATCTCACGATGCGAACATTGATCGAAGCGCTGCGTCGAGGCGTGAAAATCGAAATCATTACGCCAGGCCCCGACATCGATGCGCGTACAGTCCGGTCTGTGGGAAAGGCGCTTTGGAAACCTTTGCTCAAAGCAGGCGCGCGTTTTTACGAGTATCAACCGGCACGATTCCACTGCAAATATCTGCTTGTCGATGACTGCTGGGCCTCCTTCGGTTCGGCGAATCTCGACAACCGTTCGATGTCGTTGAATGAAGAAGCAAACCTCAACGTGCTCGACCGGCATTTCGTGACGTCGTACGCAAACGTCTTTGAGGAAGACAAGAGTCATTCGCGCGAAGTTACGCTTCGAGACTGGCGACATCGACCTTGGGAGGAAAAGATCAAAGGTCGAGTTATGTCAGTCTTCCGGTCGCAGATGTAACGTGTGACGAATGTATCAACGTCCCGAGCGAGCCTCCGCGTCGCCACGTACAATGTACATGGATGTGTGGGAATGGATCGACAGCGCTCTGAAGCGCGCATAGCCGAAGTAATCGCCGAGATGTCAGTCGATGTTGTAGCGCTGCAAGAGCTCGATCTCGGACGACGACGTTCCGCGGGCGTGGATCAAACTAAAATGATTGCCGGACAACTCGGGTTGTACAGCCATTTTCATCCCGCCATGCGACAAGACGATGAGCACTATGGGAATGCGATCCTTAGTCGGTACAACGTCAACTTCCGCCGGGCTATCGAGTTACCAGGCAAACCACCGTTTTTTTGCCGGGAGAATCGCGCGGCGATTGAAGTGAACATTGAAACCAGACTCGGGAACGTCCACGTCATTAACACACATCTGGGTCTGGGCTGGCGCGAACGTTTCGTTCAAACACAACTGTTTACCAGTGCCGAGTGGCGCGCAGCAATCGCCGGTGACACGCCGCTGATTTTGCTCGGCGACTTCAACAGTCTCCGCGGTTCGCGACCATATCGCACACTTAACCGCCATTTGCGCGAGGTGCGTGAACTGATTCGAGCGACAGGACCAACTCGCACTTTTCCGACGCGATTTCCTATGCTGGCTGTCGATCATATTTTCGTGAATCGGGCAGTCCAGCCACTAAGCGTAACCGTTCATCGCTCACCTCTCGCGCGGATCGCCTCTGATCATTTCCCGCTTATGGCTGAATTCGCGCTCTCGCCTCGCACCCGGCCAGAATAGGCCAATGTTTTTTGCAACAAATTGTACTTCAACGTTCAATCTGATTTGTCTGGATTTTCGGCTGCAAGGGAACCGGGAAATCGTTGGTATTCGAATCAGATAAAAAGGGGGAAAGGCGCGATTTAGATGTGCCGCTAAGCTCCGCGAGGAGCTTTCGACTCCTCAGGGAAATACAGATAAGGGGAAATTCAAACACAGGAGGATACATGAAAAAACTTCTTTTAGTTCCATTGGTAGCAATCGGGCTGGCTTTGATTCCAGCGAAACAAGCTGACGCTCAAGTTTCAGTCGGCGTTGGAGGAGTTGGGATCGGTTTCGGTTATCCGGCGTATCGTTATAGCTACGGGTATCCGAGTTATGGTTATGGGTATCCGGGCTATGGGTACTACTCACGCAGTTACTACGGCGGTTATCCATATTACGGAACCTCTTACTACACAGGACGGCCGCACTACTACAGCACTCACCGATCCCACAAGCATCATAAGCATTATTACCACCGCTATTAAAGCGACGGTTAGTGTGAGGGCTAATGAGCTGGCTTGGAGCAAGTCCAAGCCAGCTTTTTGTTATGATGTTACTGCGGCGCTCAGCAGAAAATCAGTGTGTGTGCTCTGACACTCACCGGCACTAGCAACTCAGTCCTGCTCGTTGCGGCGTCTGCGGAAAAAATCCTGCAGGATCGTAGCACATTGTTTTTGCAGAACACCCGACGTAATTTCGCACCGGTGATTAAAAGACGGCATCTGCAGGAGGTTAATGATGCTCCCGGCCGCTCCGGCAGAGAGGTCTGCGCAGCCGAAGACCACACGCCGGATTCGGGTGTGCACCACCGCGCCTGCACACATGGCGCAAGGTTCTTTGGTGACATAAAGATCGCAATCAATCAGACGCCAATCGCCGATGGCCGCTTCCGCTTGCGTTAACGCGAGCATTTCGGCATGCGCGGTCGCATCCTTGAGCAATTCAATCTGGTTATGGGCGCGCCCGATGATTTTCCCCTCGCGAACGATAACCGCGCCCACCGGAACTTCGTCCGATGCATACGCTTTCTGCGCCTGTCTCAATCCTTCGCGCATGAAATATTCGTCCGGCAGCGGTTCAAGCACCTTTAACGTGTAGCCACGGCTCTGTCGGCCGTCCAACCTATAACTAATGACGCTTGGCCTCCCAGAACTTGGTCGCTACAGAGGGACCGCGTGTTTGCCCTGGAAAGTTCTTGCGCGTATTAGGGACTGCCCATGCACGATCATATTGAATCGCATCTGGTCGAAAAACGCATTTTCAAGCCAGCACCGGGCTTCAGCAGTAAAGCGCGGATTAAAAGCCTAGCTCAATACCGCCGAATGTATCGAGAATCGATCCGACAGCCTGCCAAGTTCTGGACGCGCGAGGCCAACGAGCTGGTCTGGCGCGAGCCGTGGAAGAAGGTTGTCGAGTGGAAGCCGCCGTTCGCAAAATGGTTCGTGGGCGGGAAACTTAATGTTTCGGAAAATTGCCTCGATCGGCATCTGGGAGGAACCCGTCGGAACAAGGCCGCGATTATTTGGGAAGGCGAACCCGGCGAGAAGCGGACGCTCACTTATCAGCAGTTACACCGCGAAGTCTGCCGCTTCGCAAATGTGCTGAAACGGAACAGCATCAAAAAAGGCGATCGCGTCATTATTTATCTGCCGAACATTCCCGAGGCGGCGATTGCAATGCTGGCGTGCGCTCGGATTGGCGCAGTGCATTCAGTTGTGTTCGGCGGATTTAGCTCCGAGAGCATCCGTGACCGAATCAAAGACAGCGGCGCGGTTGCGCTCATTACCGCCGACGGCGCATATCGTCGCGGCGGGATTGTGCCGCTAAAGAAAAACGTCGATGACGCGCTCCGCGACGGTACGTCTGTGCGACGCGTAATCGTTTTTCGCCGCGCGGCAAACGACATTCACATGGAGGAAGGCCGCGATGTCTGGTGGCATCGAGAACTGGAATACGTTGATGCAAATTGTCCTCCCACGCCTCTCGACAGCGAGCATCCGCTTTACCTCCTCTACACAAGCGGATCGACCGGCAAACCCAAAGGAATTCTACACACCACCGGTGGTTATCTGGTAAACGTTTACTGCACGACCAAATACGTTTTCGATATCCGCGATGAGGATATTTTTTGGTGCACCGCCGATGTCGGCTGGGTCACCGGTCATAGCTACATCGTCTATGGTCCGCTTGCGAACGGCGCAAGTGTTGTCATGTATGAAGGCGCACCGAATTGGCCTGAGCCCGATCGGTTTTGGAAAATCATCGAGGAGTATCGTGTCAACATTCTTTATACCGCGCCGACCGCGATCCGCGCGTTCATCCGTTGGGGCGATGAGTGGGTCAGGAAACACGATCTCTCATCGCTACGGTTGTTAGGCTCAGTCGGTGAACCGATAAATCCGGAAGCTTGGATGTGGTACCACAAAATCATCGGTGGCGGACGTTGTCCCATCGTCGATACATGGTGGCAAACCGAGACTGGCTCCATCATGATCACTCCGCTTCCGGGGGCAACACCAACTAAGCCGGGTAGCGGCACGCTTCCATTTTTCGGCGTTGAACCGGCCATCGTCGATCAAAAGGGACAGGAAGTCGGTCCGAATATCGGCGGGAAATTGATTATTCGGCGGCCATGGCCTTCGATGTTGCGCACGATCTACGGCGATAATGCGCGTTACCGACAGCAATATTGGAGCGAATTTAAAGGTAGTTATCTCACGGGAGACGGCGCGCGCCGCGATGAAGATGGTTATTTTTGGATCGTCGGCCGCATCGACGATGTTCTGAACGTGGCTGGCCACAGACTCGGCACATCAGAAATCGAGAGTGCGCTTGTCAGCCACCCGCGAGTGGCAGAGGCGGCGGTGGTCGGCAGACCAGATGAATTAAAAGGCCAGGGCGTCGTCGCGTTTGTGACAGTGAAGAGCGGGATTGAGGTCAGCCGCGGGTTGAAGGAGGAACTGCGCGATCACGTCAGCAAGCAGATTGGCGCGATTGCAAAACCCGATGAAGTGCGTTTTGCCGAAGCGCTTCCCAAGACGCGCAGCGGCAAAATTATGCGGCGACTCCTCAAAGAAATTGCAAGCGGCGCAAAAGTCACAGGCGACACGACGACGCTGGAAGACTTCAGTGTGCTGGCAAAGCTCGCAGCGCCAGAGGAATAGGCACATCTCTCCCCCACGACTGGTACGACGCATGCGCCACATGCAGCTGAAATATCTTTTTCCCGTTCCCGGTTCGGATAGCGTCTTCCCGTGAGCTTCTTTCGTACAGGCTTTCGCGAGCTAGCCTTAAAGCTCAAGCGCCAGAGAACACGCATAGCGCTGCGGCACGACCGGCGTCTTTTGCAAAAAAGTGAAATCAACCTCGGACGCGAGGGAACAGCGCAGGCGGCAAATTTTCCCGAGCTGCGCAACGAGATCGTTGCGTTAAAGAAGCTGGAGCAGGAGCAAAAAGAGGTCGCGCTGCGGATCGCGCGGATCGATGAAGGCATAAAACGGATTGAAGAAGAACGCCAGCAAATCGCCCGGGAGCAGACGAACGCACTAGCGAAACTCGAGGCAGAGAAAAAGCCGCTTCTTCAACAGCGCAACCAAGCGAAGAGCACTGCGGAGGTCTGCGAACGAGAGCTCGCGAGCGTCGAGCGGCGTGTTCAAGCGAGCGAAGCTGCCGATCGCGATCTATTGAAACAACTTACCGATCTGCACGCGCTTGATCCCGCGCCGCCGGACCTGGAAGCGCTCTCTGCAGGAATTATGGCAAAACGGGCGCGCCTTCCGGACGAACGCGCCGAACTCGTGCGGGCGCGCTTGGGGGGCACCGACGCCGTGGGCGTGGCGAAGGAAAAGTTGAACACTGCTGACGCCGAACTTGCCACTTTGGAAAAAAATATGGCGCGCACGCGGAGCGAATTTGAAGCGCGCGACCGAAAACTCGCTGAAAGCATTAAGACCCAGCAACAAGCAGCGCGCGATGCACAGACGCGGCATCAGACCGTCGAAGAACGAAAGAACCCGGCGTATTTGAGCATCGGCCGGCATTTGTCTGAAAAGGGCGTTCCTCCGCCGAATGCGCCACATCTGCTGGAGGAGGCTCACCGTCGCAGAGCGGCGGTTGATCTGCGGTTAAAGCACCAAGCAGAGTTGGCCCAGATCTCCAGTCAGATCGACAAACAAGAGCTGCGAAAGTTTTACTTCAGCGCGTTTTCGGTTCTGGTTCTGCTGGCGATCACGTTGCTCGTTATTTTCCAATCGCCACGCGGACGCGAATGGCTCCCGCAGGCAACTGACACCATCCTGTCCATTAACGCGGATCAATTCGAACGCGCAAACCTCGCCAAGCGCTGGCGCGATGAAAAGGGCAAACTCTGGCCCGCATTAATCGGTCCCGCTGCTTTCGTCCCGGGATTGAATCCATCGCGCGATACGGCGCGCATTACCCGGGCACTCACAACCGACGAGAACGGCGAGACCAAAGAATTCAATCTCGTCCAAAGCCGTCGCGGCCTTGCCAAAGTGGTTAAAACCGTCGCCGACGATAAAAATTTTCGAAGGCGCTCGATCAGCGGTTTGCCCGTCTGGGAGCGACAGTCAGGCTCCGCTGACCCACCCCCGCAAGGCTCCGGCGTACCAAGTGCTACAGCCATCAAACCGGATTTTGCCGTCGCCCGCATCGGTCCGGCAACGCTCGCCGTTGGCGCGCCAGAGGAAGTGAATGAGCTGGTACTCGTGCGACTCGGGATGAAACCGGACCTGAAAATCACCGGGCAACTGTTCGATCGTTTCCAGGCTCTCGATCACGAGAGCGCGCTACGGCTCATATCCCGCGATCCGCCGGATCTCGCCCGTATTTTTCATCCCATTTTTTCACGCGAATTAATCGATGTGTCGCAACTAATCGGCCTTGCAGTGAGCCTGCAAAATCCAGTAAAAGCCAGAATTCTAATCAAGGTGAACGCTCCGAAAAATGCCATCAACGTCGCGCGCGATTTGCGCAGCAATCCGGATCAATGGCTTCGCCTGCCTGACTCAGCGCTGTTGCTTTACTCTCAGCCGCCGGAGATCCAAACACAGGGCTACTCCAATCTGGAGTTGCGTTTTACGATGCCCGAAGAGAGTGCGCGTCTTCTCCTTGAGCGCCTGGCAAAAACGGATACTCCCACAGCAGTAGCAGCGCATTGATCGAACAAGGCGAATGCGAAAATTCAACGTTTACATTTTCCGCCTTGGTGCAATCGCGATCGCGCTGAGTTCGTTGAACGCAAGCACTGACGCGGTTTTGGTTGATGTCCGATCCGTTGATCCGACGATCACGGTCGACTTACGCTATGCAGGCCGAAACAATTTTCTTCGACATCCGCTTTATCCTCGCGGAACACACGCACTCGCTCGACCCGAGATCGCCTCGGCGCTGGCTGTGGCCCAGAGTTTTCTCCGGCGTTATCAATATGGCCTGAAAATCTGGGATGCGTATCGGCCGGTAGCAGTGCAGGCCGTGCTCTGGGGGGCGTCACACAACAGTGATTACGTTGCCAATCCCGAAATCGGCCCCGGCTCTCTGCACAGTTGGGGTATCGCTGTCGATGCCACCCTGGTCGACTCACGGGTTCGCGATGTTCGCATGCCAACAGACTTTGACGATTTTACTCCGGCTGCAATGTTGCCGTACATGGGTTCCTCTTTGGAAATTCGGTGGAACCTTCGTTTGCTGCGGTACGCCATGCACAAGGCTGGTTTTTCCGGTTTACGCACCGAATGGTGGCATTTCACGATCCTTGACTGGGAAAAATACGTGCCGCCTGAAAAAGCGAAGAGCACCGCACAAGTTTTAGAAACTCACTCGGAAGGCGGATTGTGATCGATTCGATACTCCGTGGTTTGCGGCAGCCGGAGTATGTTCACGTGTTGCTCAATCCACTGCCGGTTTACGGCTTGCTGGTCGCCTGGATTGGGTTGCTCATCGCTTTTTTTTCCAAGAGCCGCCGCGCTCAGATCGCCACATTAGTGTTGGTACTCATCAGCTCGTTCTCCGCATGGCCAGTTTATGAATTTGGCCAGCAAGGATACGATCGCGTTCTGTCGATGACCGATGAAGATGGAGAACGCTGGCTCGATGAACATCAAGATCGCGCGGAGGATCTCATCTGGATCTTTTACGCGCTCGCGGTCTTGAGTGCGATCGCAATCGCAGCGCCGATAAAATGGCCCAGGTCTTCTGCACCACTTGTGATTCTGGTGATCTTTGCAGGCGCAGTAACACTGGGGGCCGGTGGTTACATCGCCTATGCCGGTGGCAAAATCCGGCACCGCGAATTTCGTAACACCCCGGCGCCGCCGAAGAAATCGGCAGAGGAACATTGAGAGTCGGTGAAGTGGTGAAGCGTTAAAACGGAAGCGCCATTGTCATTCTGAGCGAAGCGAAGAATCTCTGTTTATTTGCTTCACAGGCTCCGCAGGGCGCTAGCCAATAATCAGAGAGGTTTCGCTTCGCTCAACATGACAGCACGAGACCGCTTCAACGATCCAACGCTTCAACCATTCACCGCTTGACCGATGCGAACTGAACTCCAGCGCGCTGAGCAAAAAATCGAAGCACGCAGCGAATCTCTCAAGAAACCGCTTGGCCTTTTCGATCTCGTCCTGACGCAGATTCTCTTCATTGTCGGCTCGAGTTGGGTCGGCGCCGCCGCGAAGCTTGGACAAGCGCATCTTTTCTTTTGGCTACTCGCAATTTTGCTTTTCTACGTTCCACAAGCGGCCGTCGTCATTTATTTGAGCAAACGAATGCCGCTCGAAGGCGGCATCTATCAATGGGCCAAGCTCGGGTTCAACGAGTTCGCGGGATTTATCGTCGCCTGGAATCTC
>DASXYB010000192.1:0-7614 GCA_036502745.1 Candidatus Udaeobacter sp. | reverse complement strand
CGCACCGCTTCTTTGAGATATTTCTGTGCGCCAAGAGTATTGGCAGGTGAGTTTCCAGTTTTGAGTGTGTAACTCAGACCACGCAGATAGGCATCGTAAGCCTGAGGGTTGACCCTTGGGCATTGATATTTTGGCCTGCTCTCATCTTCCCCTTTGATTTTCGGGTAACAATTCTGTTACCGAACCAGCCTTCCTGAGCGCAGGGCCGATGTAGTAATAGAGTCACTGATCAGAAGGGAACATCATGAAAACAAGACTATCCATTCACCACCGTAGTTATCTCTACCAGTTTGCGATTTTTGCAGCCTTCGCCTTGCTCGCTATGGCCGCCGCCGCTCAGACCTATACCGTTACCGATCTCGGGACGTTGGGCACGAACAGCCTCGGCAGTTATAGTACTGGCCAATGCATCAACCCCAGCGGACAGGTGGCGGGAGAATCGAGCGCCTCCTCCACCCACACGACCGATCCAGCATTTCTCTATAGCAACGGCCAGCTCATCAACATCGGTAGCCTCGGCGGCGAATATGCCAACGGGCGCGGAATCAACACTGCGGGTGACATCGCCGGTTATTCCACTCTCTCGAATGGCTCCTATCGTGCCTTCCTTTACACCGGCGGGCAAGTGATCAATCTGGGGACGCTCGGTGCTGATTACAGTGTCGCCTATGATTTGAATGACTCTGGTCAGATCGTTGGCGATTCCGATACAGTCAGCGGCGAGGACCACGCTTTTCTTTACTCAAACGGGCAGATGACTGATCTCGGGACACTCGGCGGCGATTCCAGCACCGCTCACGGCATCAATAATCTGGGAGTGATTGTTGGTTATTCCTACAATTCTTCCGGCGACTTCCTCGGCTTCAGTTACCAGAACGGCACTATGACCGCGCTCGGTACACTGGGTGGCAGTTGGAGTATTGCCTATGCGATCAATGAGCAGAACCAAATCGCCGGCCAGGCATACACGCGCGGCAATCGTGCGGCCCACGCTTTTCGGCTGAGCAACGGACAGATGGTTGATCTTGGCACGCTTGGCGGGTCCAACTCTTGGGGGCTCGCCATAAACAATAGCGGCACGGTCGTTGGTTACGGTACCACTCGTGGCAACGTTTATCATGCCTTCATCTCAACTAATGGCGGCAGGATGCAGGACCTGAACAGACTGATCCCGCAGGGAAGCGGCTGGGTGTTGGGACAAGCCAATGGCATCAACGACGCCGGTCAGATTACCGGATACGGCACGATTCATGGCCAGAACCATGCGTTCCTTCTTAGCCCACGGTAAGACAACGGTGAGCGAGACCACAGCTCTTGGCGAGCCGGAGATTCTACCCAGTCGTGATGCGATTTTATACTCCTTTGGCTCGGGCATCACGAGTCTCCATGCTGGCTGTGAACAGCCGGCAAGATTGACGTTCAGCCAAACGAATCGCAAGCTACGCCTATGACTAACTCCAATATGTCGGTGCAACCATATCTGTTCTTCTGCGGGCGCTGCGAAGAGGCGCTGGAATTCTACCGCCGCGCGGTTGGCGCCGAAGTGGAGATGCTCAGCCGTTTCAAGGACGCGCCGGAACCGGGCATGACGCAGCCTGGAATGGAAAACAAAGTGATGCATGCCAGCTTCCGCGTCGGCGAAACAACACTGATGGCTTCGGACGGAAGGTGCGAAGGGGAACCGGGCTTTGAAGGTTTCTCGCTTTCAATTGTTGTTACGGACGAGCAAAAAGCCGAGAGCGTCTTCAACGCACTTGCCGACGGCGGGAAAGTTACAATGCCTCTAGAGAAGACATTTTGGGCGCCTAAATTCGGAATGCTTGAAGACCGGTTCGGCGTCGGCTGGATGGTATCGGTTGAGCACAAACTTAGCCATCACTGAGTCTCAGGATTGGAATAATCTCCGTTTGAATTGGCTGGCCGGTGACTTCGATGTCGTTGTCTGAAACGTAAACATTGATTTCCGATCGAACGCCAAATTTTCCTTCGAGGTAAATTCCCGGCTCAATGGAAAAACAAACGCCAGGAATAATGCGTCGAGAATCGCGTGTCTCAAAGTCGTCGATGTTGACGCCGTTGCCGTGCGTTTCTTCGCCGATCGAATGGCCGGTCCGATGTGTGAATTGTTCGCCGAAACCTGCGCGTGTGATTACGCCGCGCGACACGTCGTCCACGTCGGCGCCGCGAATCGGTTTACCAGCGCGAATATTCTTGCGCACGAAGTCGACCGCCGAATCGCGTGCTTCCCGCACAATGTTGAAAATGCGTGAGTACTCTTCCGGAACAGATTCGCCGACGTAACCGGTCCAGGTTTGATCTGTCGCCACCGCGTCCGGCTTGTTGAATTTCGTAGCAGCATCGATCAATACAAAATCGTCGCGTTTGATTGGCGAGTTCTTTTCCTTTGTCGGCATGTAGTGCGGATTGGCAGCGTTCGCGTTCACCGCCACGATCATCGGCTCCTGCTCCATGCCTTCCTCTTTGTAGCGCCGGAGCATGAAATCAGCGATATCCCACTCAGTGGTTGGTTCATCGGCGCGAATCCGGCGCGCAATCTCGCCAAACGCCTCCTGAATGATGTGATGCATTTTATCTGAGGCTTCCACATGCATCTGATGCTGCTCCGGCGAGAACACCGCTTCGAACCGTTGCACGAGTTCCGCACTCGTGACTGGCTCGACTCCAAACGAGCGTACGAGCTCGATTGTTCCCGCGTCCACCCGCGAGATATAGGGAATGTCATTCATCGGTGAATACTGCATCGCAACGCGACGCTTCGATTCTTTTGCCGCCGGAGCCAACACTTCACGCAAGCGGCCGTTCAATTCTTGCCAGCCGCGAAACACGAGTTTTCTGCCGGGAAGCGAGTCGAGTTTAAATTGTTCGATCGACTGTACAATTTTGACTGGCTCGCCCGAAGCGGGGACGTAATAGAACCAGCGCCGCGAAGCGAACATCTTTTCGTCCAGCTTCAAAATTCGATAGGCGAGCGGATCGCTGTGCCGAAAATCATAAAACAGCCAGCCGTCCAGTTTGGCCTCGCGCAAGGCTGCTTGAATTTCAGCCACCCGTTCCGCTGGAGATTGTTCTGCACGCATTGATCCGGCAAAAGCTAAACAAAGAACGAATGCTGCGACTAGACAACTAAGCCTCGATTTCATGTCGTCTTGAAATATCAGCCATTCGCATGACGGCGAAGTAATTTCACCAGGTGATTCGCTGTGTCAGCGGAAATTCTGGGGAGCGCACGCGGCTCGCGTGCTGGTTGGAAAGCCCAGCCGTCGCTTCGCATCCGTTACGGCGGCGGCTCGCCGGAACGATCTTTTGTTGATTAACTTTCACCACAGAGATCTCGGCAGATCACGAAGTTAGATCAAAGAATTACTCTGTCTCCTCCGTGTCCTTCGTGATAAAACATGCAATTGTTCTTCATGAGCACGCGCGAACAAGATGACAAGGCGGACGCCTCAAATGATTTGCAGGAGAATACCGCATTCAACGGCGTAGAGCTAAGCGAGTCTGTTCTCGGGCGTGATTGGAACTCTCCAGAAGAGGATACCGCATGGTCAAACCTGTAGCCGGCGAAATTGTCGCGATTCCATTTCCTCGCGCTGATGGCAGCCGCGAAAAGCGTCGCCCCGCGTTGGTGATTACCGATCTTCCGGGCGCGGATCTGATTCTGTGCCAGATCACGAGCCGCGCGCATTGGGATTCTTTCGCCGTCCCGCTGGACAGCAGCGATTGCGAACGTGGCGAAATCGGTCAGCCCTGTTTCATTCGTCCACAACGACTGTTCACCGTCGAGCAACACGTCATTCTTCACTCAATGGGAAAAGTGACGGCCGCGAAATACGACGAAGTATTTAAGAAAACGCGCACGCTTTTTATCGATTAGGTGGAACGCGTTATCCTCAACGCGTTGGAAACTCATCGTCTGCGGAGAAGCCGATCCACCTATTTGTAAATCGTCGTCGGTTCAGGACTGGCGAGAATTTTCTGAAAACGTGGATCGTTCCGCAACGGATCCCACTCCCAGCGTTGCCGCAGATCTGAAAGCGTAATGCTGGCATCGTCATAATCGACGGCGAACGGCGTGGTGAGTAAACGCTCGATACTGCTGATTGCGTCATCGGTCATTCCGAGCCTGGCACAAGTCAAAGCGTAAAACGCTTCCACGATCGCGCCCTCGATCACATCGTGCGTGATCGGCGTGAGTTCCATCGCTCGTTTTCCTTCTCGTAGTGCGTCGTCCTTTCGGCCGAGGAATGCATACAGCAATCCGAGCTGCGCGCGTCGCGTTCCGTTTTGCGGACTTTCACTAACCAGTTGCTCAACGAGCGGTAGCGCGACTTCGAACTGTGACTGCGCTTTCGCTGTGTCGCCGCGCACGAGATCGATGCACGCTTGAAGATAACTTTTCGGCAACGGGACGCCTGTCTGAGAAGTAATGGTGTCGAGCGGGGAGTTCGCCAGCGCTTTCTCTGCGCTGTCCGTATCTCTGTCCATCAAGTTCAAATCCCAGCGTGCGAACGTGACTACGCCATCAGGGTCGAAATTCGGCGGCAAAGATTCCAGCGCGTTTTTAATCGGCGCCGTGGTTCCTTTCCAGAAAAAGTCAACGTAAGCACGCTGTATTTTGACGTTAAAAGAATCGGGAAAAAGGACCAGCACGCGATCCATTCTTTCGGCTGCCGTGCGCCAATCGCGCAGACCGAAGTACGTTTGCGAAGAATCATAGAGCATAACTGGGTTGCGCGGATCGATTTGTTCGGCGTGTTGATAAGCTAGGAGTGCCTGCTTCAAATCCCCACGGCGTCGAAGAACTGCCGCGGTGTACAAACCAACGTCGCCATCGTTCGGAAGCGCCTCCGCTGCCAGCTTCAATTCGCCCAGCGCTGCATCGTAATCGTTTTCCATGTAGTAATGGTAAAGTCCGAGCGCCAGGTGTCCTTCGCCGAGATTTGGTTGCAGTCGTAGCGAATCCAGCGCTTCGGAATGCGCCTTTTGCTTCCATGCGGCGATTGGTTCGTAGAAATGGTAAAGGTTGCTTGTCGCCGCCGACAGCCGCGCGTGGGCAAGAGCGAAGTTTGGATCGAGTTTAATGGCCTGATCGTAAAGATTGATGGCCGCTTTGAAATCCTGCAGCAGATTGTCCGGTCGCGTTTGATAATCTCGGGCGCGCAAATAGAGCACGTAGGCGTCGGCATTGGTTGTCGGCTTGGTTTCAACACTGGCCTTTTCTTTTGGTGAAAGGGTGGCCTGCAACGATTCAGCGATGGTTTTCGCAACCTCGGCTTCTACTCCAAAGATGTCGGTCAACTGCCGGTCATAACTTTGCGCCCACAGATGCGCATCATCGTCGGCCCTGATCAGCTGCACGTTAATGTGCACGCGATCTTCAGCCTTCTGCACGCTGCCTTCGAGCACGTTGCTCACGTGCAGTTGTTTTGCGATCTCCGGCAGATTTTCCGGAGCGCTGCTGTAGCGCGCGGTGGAAGTGCGCGAGATCACGCGCAGCCCGCTGATCCTCGAAAGCGTGGTGATGATTTCATCCTGAATGCCCTGCGCAAAAAACGCGTTCTCCTTGTCTGAGCTAAGATTCTCGAACGGCAGCACGGCAACTGATTTGTCGTGCGCCGCGATTGGCGCGGTTTGTTTTGGCAGTTCGGCAGTCACCGGTTTTCGGGTTCGCGTAAATTGAAACGCAACCAGCGTAGCCGCGACAACCACAGCAGCGATGACAGCCCAGCGTATCGGCGCACGATGTTTCTGAAGAATTTGGAATCGCTTTGGCACTTCCGGATTCCCAATTCCATCCGCGTAGAAATTCACCACATCGACACGAACGCCGTGTTTGACTTCGCATTTGCCAAGGTCATGAAGGAACGATCGCCAGCGCGGATACTGTGCGAGATCATCGGCAACGCGCTTTGAAAGCAGGATGTGCCCATTGTCGCCGCAGTCCATCACGCGTTGCGCCATGTTTATTCCGGCGCCTGCGATATTTGCCTGCTCATTCAAATCAGTGATCTCATTCACCGGACCGCTGTGAATGCCCATTCGCACACATACTTCAGGATGGTTTTTCAGTTCCCTGGCAATCTCGAGCGCACATAAAACCGGCGCTTCCGGCGTAGTGCGAAATACCAGCGCTTCGCCATCGCCTGTTGGCAATCGCAACAGCTTCCCTTCTGCTTCGGCCGCGCGGAGCTGCTCGGTGCTCCGCACAATTTGCTTCAAAGTATCAAGCTGCTCGCTCTGCTGAGTGATGAGCAACTGTGAGTAGGCGACGATGTCGATGAAGAGAACATGCCCAATCTCAAATTTAACTTCTGAGCCAGTATCCTTGAACATATCCGTTCTTAAGGCGACAACGGCGGGAACGTTACTGCAATACGGTTCTTGTGCGCGAGAAGGAATATCCCATTACCACGCGGCGCTCGCTGTGCAGGCGATGAACGGAGAAGGTCCCCATGAGGTTCTACCGGCGACAGTTCAAAAGATATTTGTAAACCTTATCGAAAACCCAAACAGCAATTAGATGAAACCTGTCTTTCGCGTTCTCTTCGCCTGCGTGTTTGTCTTTGAGCCGTTGGCACAGGCGCAGCGAACTGGGGTAATCAGTGATCCCGGTGGTTGCGTCGACGTGCGAGCCGAGAAAAGTGCGGACGCCGGCGTGATTGCAACGGTTAAAACCGGCGAGGCCTTTACCTTCGAACGAGGAGGGGACGACGAGTGGTGTAAGGTTACGCTGGCTTCGGGGAAGTCCGGTTGGATGCAATTCAGCAGCATTCGCCTTCATTTCACCGAGAAGGATTTGCCAACCGATAAGAAGGATCCGGCCAGCGAATCGGAGATTGACCAACTCGCGCGTGGGCGAGGGCTCAGTTATGCCGCGGTTACCCGGCGCGCGGCGTGTGGCGACAACAAGGCGCTAAAACAACTCTTCACTCTTGCGAACGATGCCGATGGCGCGGCGGCAGAGAGCATCTCAGGCGTCTCCACTGTGGTTTATCACATTCTCGGCGATGAAAGGTTCGCGAAATTCCTGCTCGCTCAGCCGTTGCCGTATCGGATGATGGTGCGGAATCGAATCCTAAGCGAGCGGCCGATGCGGCCGGCCAATGTATATCTGAGTCACCACTTTCCGCTAACAGCCAATGCTCTGTTTCAACGCGAGATGGTCGATTGGCGTTCGCCGAACGGTCTTTATGCGATCCGCAAAGTCTTCACCGATGAATCAGAGCTGAGCGGATCGAAAGTCGAGCGTGCGGAACTGATCGAGAAGAAGGCCGGGCGTGTACTATGCGACCTGACGCCTGATGACATCGGCACGGGCGCGCAGCGCGAAGGTGAAGTGCTGTGGTCGCCCGATTCGAAACGCGTCGCCTGCCTCTCCAGCGACTTGACCGAACAGCGCGGTAATTTGTTTAGCACACCTCGCCCGGTGCCGCAGAAGAAACAGACGACGGTTTACCAGCTCTCGGGTAATTCATTCACCCGCGTGGAGTTACCCTTGGACGAAGTGCCCGGGCGCGACAGCGACGCTGAACTGCAGCGCGCAATCCTCGGCCATGAATATACCGAGCCGATTCGCTGGCAGAAACCAAACGT
>DASXYB010000191.1:0-3772 GCA_036502745.1 Candidatus Udaeobacter sp. | reverse complement strand
ACTGACGCGAGTGACAATGATGACTGACGAACGCATCAGGCGTGGTGGTAGCTTTGAGTCTTAAGTTAGAATTTGAGTTCCAGAATCCGTGTTATCCGCGCAATCCGTGGTTAAATTTGTTTGAGATGGTTTTTCAAACTTCCGGCGCGGGCATCGGGCCGAAGAATATCCGCATCACCTTTTCTCTGCCAATCACGCGCACCAGTTCGTGCACGGTGCAGTACATGGAAATGAGGACGAAGAGAATGATCTGGATAGCCCAGAAATGCGGCCAGATGATTTCCGCGAACAACTTTTGATTGCCGGCGACAAAGCTGCCCGCTTGCCGCCAGAAATCGATCAGGCGTTCCAGGTAATGAATGACCGCAGAAAGCAATAAATAGATAACGGTTTTCCAGGCGATGTTGTAGATGAGCGGTTTGTTAGGGAAGCGATTGATCATCGGTAGCATGTCCGCGATCAATACGGCCTTGCCCAGAATGAGGGCGGCGATCGCAATTGAAACTGAAGAGGATGGCGCGATTCCAGTTCCCTCCAGCATCAACACGCGGATAAACATGACGATATGTAGCGCGACGAAAAAATAGATTGTTGGTGGGAGGATCTTGAAGAACTCTTCTTTTAGCTTGGCCATTTTGAGGTGATTTCCTTTCTACTGAGGACGGGCCGCATAAGGAAGCAGCTCGCGGGTTTCATGATTAGCATTCATCTGGTCGGAGCCGTCAAGCTGGGTTCTTGCAGATTCCGTCGCCGAGTTTTTCAAAACGTGGCGCTTTATCTCACTCGGATTCACTCGGATTCACTTGGATCGAACGGATGGCGCACTTCTCTGGCGAGTTCAGCCAGGGCGGCTTGAGCCTTCGGGTGCTTCGCCGCGTATTTTGTGAGCGTCTCCAGCCCGTTAATGATCTTTCGTTTCCATTTCATGCGCGCATCACGTTCCTGCGCGGCAGCCCGCTCCCGTTCGAGAACTAGTCGCTGCGCGCTGTGATCGCCTCTGCGCAACTCCGCGACGTCGGCGCACAATTCACGGAGGAGACGCCAGCCTTCGGTGCCCTCGGTTTCGGCCACGCGGCGCGTCGCCATGGCGTAACGCGAAGCGAGCCAAAACGCCAGCGTGTCGGTAAGCTGCGCATGGCCCTTTGCATCCCAGTCCAATGCATCTTCGGCAAGCTTTTCCGCAAGCTTGGCATTGCCGACAAGCTTCACGAAGAAATTCAGTTCGGATGGTACCTTTGATCCATCTATCTGGCCGCGACTATTGGACCTTAGTCCCACAAGGCAACTCAAACGCTCCGCAAGGACGGCGTTGCGAAAATCAAATCGTTCTGATATTAGGAGGTAAATGATTGCGCATCGACGCTCCTCGACGCAAAACGAACTTTGGCAGGAATTGCCAATCGGCTCTTCCGTGACTGATCTCCTCTTGGGCCGGCGACCCTCTTATGCGACAAATTGGGGAGCTGCATATTCCGGGGACAGCCTTCCGTTGCTGCGCGAATTGCCTAGCGAATGCATCGACGTCGTAATCACGTCTCCACCCTACGCGCTGGAGTTCAAAAAGGAATACGGCAACGTTGCCAAATCCAAATACGTTGATTGGCTGAAGCCTTTTGGGCAGGAAATTTGGCGAATCCTAAAACCAGAAGGCAGTTTCGTTTTGAACATCGGAGGCAGTTACAATCCGGGGAGTCCAACACGATCGCTTTACCACTTCAAAGTGCTCTTGATGCTTTGCGAGGACATCGGTTTTCATCTTGCGCAGGAATGTTTTTGGCACAATCCGGCAAAACTTCCTTCTCCCGCTGAATGGGTAACGGTCCGTCGGCAACGTGTGAAAGACGCTGTTGAATACGTTTGGTGGCTCAGCAAGGAGCCATTCCCAAAAGCCAACAATAGAAACGTCCTTAATGATTACAGCGCAGACATGAAGCGACTCCTCAAGCGCGGTTACAAACCGAAGCAGCGGCCAAGCGGACATGTCATCACAGCCAAGTTTGGTCACGACCATGGTGGTGCAATTCCATCAAGTCTTATCGAGCGTGGGAACAACGAGAGTAATTCGGAATATATTCGCGCTTGCAATCAAGCGGGACACAAGGCACATCCCGCGCGCTTTCCCAGAGCTCTGCCCGAGTTTTTCATCAAGCTTGTAACAGATGAAGACGCGATTGTTCTGGATCCATTTGCCGGCAGTAACATGACTGGCGCTACAGCGGAAAATCTTCGCCGCCGATGGATCGCTGTAGAGATCAAACGCGAATATGTTTCGTCTTCGCGCGTTAGGTTCAGCACATTGAAAACCGATGGTGACGTTGTTACATGACACTCGACCAGCTCGAGAATGTGCTTTCCAAGATTTATGGTGATGGCGAGCGCCCGCGGCCATTACATCTGCTGGCCGCTCTCCCGGCTCTAGGTTCTGGCGTCTCGCTCGCCGATGCCGCGCGTTCCGTCGCTACTAGCGCGGCTCATCTGAAAGAACTGAGGGAAGCGGCAGACCCCGTTGTGCATTTGTTAGGCGAACAATCATCCGATCACCAAAAGATTTCGGAAAAGGTTCGGGCGACGATCGGTCAATTAATTATTGGAAGTCTTGCGGAACAGGTTTTTGAAGATATTTACCGCCGGACTGTTGGAAGTACGGAGCTGCAATTGCGCGACGATCGGTCTGGAGGTGGCGACACGGACTATTTGGTATTGAATGGTCAAGGCCGCCAAGTGTTTCGGCTAAACATAAAATTTCACGGCTCGCAGTTTCGGCGAGCCCAAGAACTCGTAGGACTTCCGCCTGAAGACTGTTTTGCGCTGGCGACTTACAAAATCTATAGCGCGTTACAGAAACAGGAGCGCGAACATTTGCCTTATATTTTTGTGATTGTCGGTGTGCCTAATCTAACCGGCACAGTTGTTGGCGAGGTTCTTCCCGTGGATGTGATTGAATTCGCAACAAGAGCGCGAACCTCCCGGCGCGTTCAGCAAAAACGCAAGATCGAGGACGCCATTGTCCAAGCAATTACCACACGGCCGGATGATTTTGGTTTGGCGGAAACACTCGAAGGATTCCTTCAGCGGATTCGAAATGCTTTGTGGCGGGTTCTGTCCGCGCGTCGTGCAGATCAGTTGTTGCGAGAGAAGTTATTCGACCGCGCGTATGCTTTACGTGTTCCCCGTTTTGCAATGAACTATCGAGGAGCTGAACTCGACATGCATTTCTCAATATCGAACGATCTGCACCCGCTGGACGATATGCTTCGTATTTTGCGTGACGATGGTTTGCACGGATTGAGTGTCTACCTTGAACGCGGAACATTTTGATCGACACGATTGTGATCGCGTTGTTGACGATCCGAAAAATCAAGCTGCGCGACTAGGGGTACCTTGGTCCTATCGCTGAAGCGTTGCAGCGGCGTTTGTGTCAAACGCCGGAATTAATTGGTTAGACGCTTGGCACAAGCGCCCCTACAACATCCGGCCAGCGGCGACCACCGGGTCGTATGGAAGCGGTCCGCGCGTTTCATGATCGAAAGGATTAGCTAATCGCCGAGAAGGCGGGCGGCCCGTGCGAGCCGCCCGCCGTGAAGGTAATTCCGGTTACTGGCCGGTGCCTTTGGCCGCCGCCTCGGCCTGCTGCATCTTTTTCGCCATCTCAGCTTTGACGGCGTCAAGATTGAAACTCGCGCCGCGCTGCATTGGCGGGTAATCGAGGAAGGTCTGGAGTTCCTTACCCATCACCTGCTGGACGAACACAAAACGCCAGAATTGGAACTTG
>DASXYB010000190.1:0-4465 GCA_036502745.1 Candidatus Udaeobacter sp. | reverse complement strand
GCAGCCCCCGCGGAGACAAGTGACTGTGCCCAACGCCTAACCAATAATGCGCGCATGTTTTCTTCCTTTTGGTGTAAGCGCACCCTGAAGAATAATTTTCAGGATGCCGGCGAAACCTTCCTTCGGCATCATGCCGAGTTTTTCCATTTTCGCCGGATTCATGATCGCTTGAACAATCGCCAGTAGAATCTCGATGATCAGATTTGCCCGAACGTCTTTCCGCACCATTCCAGCGCGTTGTCCGGCGAGGAGAAGGTTTCCGAAATACCTCTGAAACAAAGCAGCCCTGCGGCGCTCGATACCTTGAAATACGTGCGGCGCCTTCTGGCGCACATCGCGCACGAACGGTGGCTTTAACTCGTCCAATTCGCGTTGCGTTCCGGCGAGCAACTCGCGCAACGTTGCCGGAAAGTCGTGCGGTTGTGCGTGCGTCACTTCTTTCAGCATCGTTTCCACACCTTGAAATTTATCGGCAAGCACAGCATCGAGCAGATCGATCTTGCCGGGAAAATGAGCATAAAGTGTCTTTTTGCTGATCCCCAATTCGTCGGCCAGATCGTCCATGGTCACACTCCGGAATCCGTGATTGAAAAAGTGCCCTCGCGCCGTATCCACTATTCGTTGTCGAATGGACGAACTCTTTCGGTTTCGGGATCGCGATTTGTTCGTACGGTTCATTAGTGTCGTTCGACAGCAGCCGTGGCTGCAAATATCCGACCGGGGGCCAGTCCTTCTGCCAGGCGGTTATCGGGACGCACACTATTGCGAACGACTGTTGTCACCATGGAAACTGACATAGTATATTCAGTTTCCAAGCAAGAATAATTGCAGCATGTATCGCGCGCTGATCACCACCTTACCGCTGCGCAGCACGACCAGAAAACGCCGACAGCCTTTCGTAAGTCGGGACGCGTCGCGTTGAAAATACGTTTGATCGCGGAATATTAGCATGGCGTTTTCAATCCTGGACCCGCGGGCGGAACGGTGATGTGCCGAAACCGCGCAGGCGGTAAATTTGGACATCCGAATGTGTTTGCCGCATTCGCAATTAAGATGGAGAAGACGCACGCCTAACCGACAAATCGCTTCCGGTAAGACGATCGATGGCCCGGACTTCCGAATGAGGTAGAATCAGGCGCAGCGCAAGGGCTGCCATGCTTGGCTTGTCTAATCAGGCATCGAAGGCGCAATTGTTAGCCAAGTCGACTCTGGACGGACAGTCTCGCACGTCGCGATGATGCCGTCGCTGCTAAATTTGTTATCTCGCCGCGCGCACTGCGACGTAGTTCTCACCGAGATTATGGATATGGTCTCGATCCAGAATGCGAAACGTGCCGCTCCATTGCGTTCCGGTGTCGAATTTCAATTCCAGCTTGAATTGGTCCTTCGCCAGTCTGGCAAGGTCCCATGTCCCGCTGACCGGTTGGCGCTGCCCAGTCCCGTTCACGAACACTTCCTGTTTTCCAGTAAAGCGGCCATCAGCGGCGTAATCGACGAATGACCCGCCCTCAGCGCCAGCGACGGCTTGCTCGACCTGCCAGCGGCCGACGACAAACTCGCGCGACGCCTCGGGAGTTACCGTCGGTTGTGAGTTCTGCTGGCGCACCACCGATGCCCCAAATCCGCAAACTCCGACGAATAAAAGGACGAACACAATCAGTTTCGCCCAGACCGGGGCCTTTCGAAACAGGCCTAACGATACGATGCCCATAATCAGACACATGAGCGACAGAATCCCCAGCGGACTACTTGCGGCTGCTTTAATTATCTCCGGGTTGAGCAAGTTGTTCATGTTCGCTTCGCCATCCTACACTTGGTTAGTCTCAGATTTTCCATGACGGCCATTCTAACCAATGGAGAAATCCCGTGGGAAGGTCAAAGGTGGAGTCTGGGATGTCTCGACTTCGCTCGACATGACAATATCCAACGCTACAAAGAACGAAATGGACCTGCGCAGCACGCTGAAAGAGCACTTCGGCTATGACGAATTTCGGCCGCTGCAGCGGGAGATCATCGAAGATGCACTCGGCGGACGCGATGTGTTTGTGCTCATGCCGACCGGCGCAGGGAAGTCGCTTTGCTTTCAGTTGCCTGCGTTGGTGCGCAATGGATTAACGATCGTGGTGTCGCCACTCATTGCATTGATGAAAGACCAGGTCGATGCGCTACAGAGCAGTGGGATACCCGCAACGTATTTGAACTCAACGCTGGATCGCGAAGAGGCGAAGGCGCGCTGGCGCGGCTTGCATCGTGGCCAGTATCGAATGCTATACGTCGCGCCGGAGCGGTTGATGTTGGACACGTTTCTAGAGCGCGCTCTTAATTGGGACATTGCACAATTCGCCATCGACGAAGCACATTGCATCAGCGAATGGGGCCACGATTTCAGGCCGGAGTATCGCGAGCTTAAGAAATTACGAAAACATTTGCCCGATGTGCCGATCATGGCGCTTACCGCCACCGCGACCGAACGCGTGCGCGGCGATATTATCAAAGAATTAAAATTGAGCGACCCGCGCACTTACGTGGCCAGCTTCAATCGACCGAACCTGACGTACCGCGTAATTCCTAAAACCACGCCTTACGAACAACTTCTGACGTTCATTCGCAGCCGCGCTAACGACAGCGGCATCATTTATTGTGCGAGCCGCAAGAGCACTGAATCGCTCGCGCGAAATTTGAATGCGGACGGCATCAGCGCGAAGCCTTATCACGCGGGCCTAACTAATGTAGAACGCACAAAACATCAGGATGCATTTCTGCGCGACGATGTGCGAATCATCACCGCCACCATCGCGTTCGGAATGGGCATCAATAAATCAAACGTGCGTTTTGTTGTGCATTACGATCTGCCGAAAAATTTGGAGAGCTATTATCAGGAGACGGGACGCGCGGGACGCGACGGGTTACCCAGCGAATGCATATTGCTCTTCAGCCCCGGCGATGTCGCCAAGCAGTTGCATTTCATCGACGAAAAAACCGAGAAGGAGGCGCGTATCGCCCGCGCACAGCTTCAGCAGATGGTTCACTACGCCGAGGCGCGCGAATGCCGCCGTACGACACTTCTCGAGTATTTCGGGGAAACATATCCAGCCAACAGTCACGGCGCTGGCGATCAGACGCCGGCGCTAAATGTTTCGTGCGAGAGTTGCGACAACTGTTTGCAGCCGCGTCAGACGTTCGACGGGACCGTGCACGCGCAAAAATTTCTTTCCTGCGTCTATCGCATTCACGCCAGGCAAGGATTCGGATTTGGATTGGGTCACGTTGTCGACGTGCTTCGCGGTGCAGACACGGAAGCGATCAGGCAACGAGGTCACAATGAGCTGTCCACTTACGGCATCGGCGGCGAATTAAAGCGAACTGAATGGCAGGCGCTCGGTCGCGAACTATTGCGGCTCGGGCTGGTCGAATCCGCGCCGGGGAAGTTTGCGACTTTGTCGCTTACGCCCGCCGGTCTGGAGGCATTGCGAAAGCGCACGTCCATCGTTTTGACCAAGCAAATCGAAATCGTGGAGAAAAGCGCGCGAATCAAACGAGGTGCGATCGAATGCGACGAAACACTGTTTGACCGCTTGCGCGCATTGCGTCGCCGGCTCGCAGATGAACGCGGCGTGCCCGCTTACATCATCTTCTCTGATGTGTCGCTGCGCGAAATGGCGAGAAAATATCCGACGAATTCAAGGGAGTTTCGCCGCATACCCGGCGTGGGCGAACAGAAACTGAAGGATTTCGGCGAAGCATTTTTAAGCACGATCAGGAGTCATTCGGCGCAAAATGAATCCGCAATATCCTCAAAGGATGCGGACTTCACGTTCCCAAACCGGGAGGCCTCGCTTAAATGATCGGTAATGCTCGGAGGTTCATAGATTTTGAAGCCGACACTTGAAAGAATTTTCTGCGGTTTTGCTGCGTTGCTGAGCTCCACAGGAGCTTCATCAGCAGCCGACCTGCATCCAATCGTGGAGGTCCAAAGCGGATATCTTTTCGGTGCGATCTCTGATGGAAGATGGATCAAAGCAGATGAAGCGGCAAAATTGATGGGCCATGAGACGACCTACCGAGTCTATGGATTGACGCAGGCACTCGGCGACTCCAAAGGAGACAAACCGAAACCGGCCGATGGTCCGTGTGAGGAGACTTTGGCGGTTTCACTGTCGCCAAAACCGGGAAACGGGGTGATCGCGATTGCCGCTCCGTGGAATGCGCTACCGCGAAAACCACAAGTGACCGATCCAACGCAGAAAACTTATGTGGACGCAGTGCGCGACTTTCTAAAAACAAAGGGAATCGAGCAGCCGAAGGTCAAGATCGAAAGCGTTCTGCGAGTTGATCTCGACGGTGACGGCGAAGAGGAAGTTCTCATTAGTGCGACAAATTATTTCCGCAAAGACGATCGGGTACCGATGAGATCGCCGGCTGGCAGTTATTCGATGGTAATGTTACGGCGCGTTGTAGCGGGGAA
>DASXYB010000189.1:0-2800 GCA_036502745.1 Candidatus Udaeobacter sp. | reverse complement strand
TGCACATTTGGTTCGCTCAAGCGGGGCTGTCGTTTCGCGCGACGAAATTGCAGAACACGTTTGGGAGGTCGGATTCACCACAAACACAAATGTTGTCGATGTAGTTGTCCGGCGGTTGCGCTCGAAAGTGGACGACCCATTCAAGATGAAGCTGATCCATACGATTCGCGGCGTCGGCTACGTTCTCAAAGGACGCTAACCATCTTTATTGTCGTCCTTGAACAAACAGCGCTCCATCGCATTCCAGCTCATTCTGTTGTTTACAATGGCTGCAGGCCTGTTGCTCGCGTGCGGCCTTGGCATCTTTTACTCGATTGTCGTGCGGCACGCGGTTGCCGAAGATAACTCAGTTCTGGCCGACAAAATGTTCGCCTTAAGTACGGATCTCCGCGAGAACGGTCCGGAAATCCTTGCTGAAGAGCTCACCGCGCGCCGCGCCGGTCAGCACACCCCTTATTGGATCAGGATTCTCGACGAACAAGGCCGCGCCATTGCCGAAACACCGCAAATGGATCAATTGATTCCGAAACAGGTTTTCCCAGCAGGGCGAGAACCGGCAGAAGCGCTTCGCGCTCGCAAGGATTATCGGAACTCAGGGAAGCTTTTCTCCCTGTTGACGTTCGATCAGCATCCCGCTGGCAAAGCTTACACAGTTCAGTTGGCACAAGACCGCTCAAGTGACGAGCAAGTTGAAAGAAATTTTGCTCTGTTATTTATCGCCGTCCTCTTTGGCGGCGTTGTGGCGTCGGCTTTGATTGCGATCGTGGTTACCCGACGTGGTTTGCGACCGCTTCGAGAAATGACCAAGTCACTTCACCAAATCGGCGCAGACCAATTGAAGCAACGGATCGGCTCAACCGGGTGGCCGCGCGAACTGCAGCCGCTCGCAATCGCCTTCGACGAAATGCTTAAACGTCTCGACGATTCATTTACCCGGCTCTCGCAATTTTCGGCCGATCTCGCGCACGAACTGCGAACACCGATCGCCAATATGCTCGGCGAAGCCCAGGTTGCGCTTACACGAGATCGCACTGCAGCCGACTATCGTGAGATCGTCGAATCTACCGTCGCTGAATGCGAACGGCTTTCGCGGATCGTCGACAATTTGCTTTTTGTCGCTCGTGTCGATGCGGCGAGCGAGCCGATCGCACGCGCGCCGTTCGACGCACGCGCAGAAATTGAGAAAATCGCAGAGTTTTATCAGACCATCGCAGATGATCATCATGTGATGATCACGTGCAGCGGCAACGGAGAAATTTATGCAGACCCCGATCTGTTCGAACGCGCCGTTGGAAATCTGCTCGACAATGCTCTGCGCTTCACTCCAGAGAAGGGTTCGATTCAAATCGCGCTTTGCCAACACGAGACCGGTTTCGAAGTTGCAGTGCACGACAACGGCTCCGGAATTGCTCCTGAACATTTGCCGCGCGTCTTTGATCGTTTTTACCGTGCTGAGCCATCCCGCAGCTCCGATGGAGCAGGGCTCGGTTTGGCGCTTGTAAAATCAATTGTGGATCTCCACGGCGGCACTGCGACGATTCACAGCAAACCCACTCGCGGCACGACGGTCACGCTGATATTTCCAGCTCAGCCGAAATAGAGGTCACCGCTGCGCGCCATCATTCCAGTCTCGGCGCAGATGACAAAAAAGTAACGGTAAAATCCGTTGACACCATTTCATTTTTGTTCGGAACTCTCTTAATCAACGAAAGGGGTTAACAAGATGAAAACTCGCGGATTTCTCTCCACGTTATTCGCAATAATGGCTGTCTGCCTGCAACTGACAATCTCAACTGCGCCGGCCGCCTCAAATAAGTATTCTGCTCAGTTGCTGTCGCCAGTGGCGGGACAAGTTCTCTACGCCGGGCAGAAAATCATGGTAGAATGGAAGCACACGCTTCCGAACATTCCCTTGCCGGGATGCGAGAGCGAGGCTTGGCTGTCGCTGGACGGTGGCATTACGTTTCCGGTCTGGATCGCGTGGCTCGACCCGCGGAATACATCCTTCCTTTGGACTGTCCCGAATACGCCTACAAACGCGGCGGTCTTAGATATCCGCTTCGGATGTGACTTGCATTATCCCGAAAGCTACGCTCCGCAGCCAGCGTCAATGTTTGTGATCGCGCAGAGCCCAACGCAAACTCATTAGATTCTGCCTGCACAAGGGTGCGAGGAGGCGATCCGCGAATCTGTAGGTGTGGCAAATCCACGCTGCGTGGGCAACAATTGCGCAGTTACCGCACCGATTATCTTTTGAGCTCGATTTGCCTTTTCAGGAATTTCCCGTTCGGATCAACCTCAAATCCGCATTCCTGCTCGTTCGTTCTAACGACGACTTCGTAATTCCATTTTCGATTAACGTCGTTGTCTTTTTTGACTCGAACGATCTCTCCTCTCGTCATTGTGGTTAATGCTCTGTTGGACAGCGGCAGGAAGCGGGTTTACGTCGACCTTTTCTCCGGGGTTGCTGCGTAGCTCGCAGAACCGTACTGAAAGCGAGGCTGGCCCGATCACTGCTGCCGGCACAGCTGTTATAAAAAAATGTCTTGCCTAATCATTACAATTTCGTAATGATTAGCGGAACCTGCAGGCTGATAACCGCGGAAGTGAAGCCTCCGCGGTTAAATGAAGTGGATAGGCCGCAGCTCGTTGTGGAGACGGGCTGCGGCTGCCCTTTTTACGGGAATCGTCCAGCAGATCTTGCAGTCGGAAGCACGGGCACGTCGACAAAAACGGCTGAAAATTTGTCTTGTCAATCATTACTATTTTGTAATGATCCGGAGTTCTATGAAGAAGGCAT
>DASXYB010000188.1:0-3452 GCA_036502745.1 Candidatus Udaeobacter sp. | reverse complement strand
CAATCCTCGGTGCTTGCGGAGGCATTGGGAACTGTGACTGCTGCGTTTCAGCCGACAGTCGGGCCACGCGGCGGTGTTCACGATTCGTTTGCTACTTCGATGGCCAAGAGCGCGATGCGCGCCGCCAGTAGTCAGCTCGGTCGGCAAATCGTTCGCGGTGTACTCGGCGGAATCCTCGGCGGCGGCGGAAGACGGAGATAGCCTTTCTATCATCTGAGCGAAGCGAAGAGTCTCAGATTTATTTCTTTGCACGAGCGCGATTGCAGGACATCCAGAGATGTTTCGCTTCGCTCAACATCATAGGAATAAAAAATCGCCGGACGCGCGGAGCGCACCCGGCGATCTAAGTTGTTCTCAGATTATGGCGTCGGCGCAGGCTTCACGTCTTTTTTACCGCCCTTGGCCGCTTTCACTTCGATGTCGGATGCGGACATTGTGTAGGTGACATGAACTTTGTCGCCAACTTTGACATCACCCGTGACTTTGGTGTTCGCGTCGCGATTAATCTCCCAACGGTCTTTGCCCTTCTGCACCACGATCATGGAATCATTGACTTCCAGGACCGGACCTGTGACCTCATAGGTTTTCGCTCCGGCGAAAGCAACGCTGCTAGCAGCAAGGCTCGCGGCGGCCAATAAACTGAGTGCTGATTTTATCTTCATGTGCGGATTAGACTCCACAGGATTCGTTCTATTCAAGCGCTTTCGGATCAGGAACGCAGGAAAACATGGTAGGGCGCGACCCCCGGGCGCGGCGAGGATGTTCAACAAACAATCCTGATCAGGAATCACGAGATCAGGAATGTCTCATGCCTCACACTTGCGTCTGCGATTACCCGGTCAGCTGCGATTCGCCCATGCTTCTTGTGTCTTCGTTTGCTCTGCGGAATTAAAGCAACAATGGAGTGTTCTGGTGCGCGCTGATGAAGAGGATGGAGGTAAGGAAATTATTCCTTCGATGGCGCCGGCATCGCGCGTACTCCAACACGCGCGAGATATTCGTCCGCCTGCAAGAGATCATCGCCCGCGCGCTCAATGATCTTGAGCAAACTATCCATCGAAGATACTTCCTCGAGCTGCTCAGTCAGGAACCACTGTAAAAAATTAATTGTAATGTAGTCGTTCGCGTTTCGCGCGAGTTCGACCAAACCATTGATCTGATTGGTCACGTGAATCTCCTGATCGAGTGACAGTTTCACCGCATCTCGAGGTACCTTAAATTTCGATTCTGGCGCATCGATGGCTGGGATCACGACGCGCCCACCGGCGTCCACTACGTATTTGATAAACCGCAGCGCGTGATCTTTTTCTTCGTCCGCTTGTCGGAAAAAATGCTGCGAAAGTTGCGGGAGCGCCTCTGCTGCAAAATGCGCTGCGATGGCGTAATACTGCAGCGAAGCGCTGAACTCGTTTCCGATTTGCTCGTTGATCGCGTCAATGACTTTCTGGCTGGTTAACATAACTAACACCTTATCGCGGATCACCAGCCTCCGTCCAGCGACTATGGCGTGCGGGAAGTCATGCAAACGCATCAATTCTCGGGACCGCACGCTGTCGACGTGGTTGCATTCGGCCAGCGGCGGAATGTTTTTCTGAAGGTGAGCCCGAACGACGGTTGGCGAGAGATTCCATCTGAATTTACGTTGCGTAATATGAATGACGGAAGTTCTTCGATAAAGGATCGGTTTCGCAGCGGCATGACCCGCCGCCTCTTTCTTCGTGCAACTGTGGCAGGCGGAGCGTGGCTTTTGGCGGGCAGAGCGGGCACACTCTTCGCGGCGGGATCCGCAAGCGACAAATCCAGTTTCGGTATTGGCGGTGATTTGCCAGTCAACCGACTTGGATTTGGTGCGATGCGTCTAACGGGCGAGGGGGTCTGGGGCTGGCCGCCAAATCGCGAGAACGCGCTCAAAGTGCTGCGGCGCGCAGTCGAACTTGGCGCCAACTTGATCGATACGGCGGATGCGTACGGACCCGAAACTGATGAATTGCTGATCGCAAAAGCGCTCTATCCTTACCCCAAAGGACTCGTCATCGCGACTAAAGGCGGTAACACCAGGCCAAGCCCGAACCAATGGGTGCCAGATGGTCGGCCTGAATATCTCAGGCAATGTATCGACAGAAGCTTGAAGCGGCTAAAGCTCGAGCGAATCGATCTCTATCAATTGCACCGTGTCGATCCCAAAGTGCCCATGGAAGATTCGTTAGGCGCGTTGAACGAAGCGCAGAGTGCCGGGAAGATTCGTCACATTGGTTTATCCGAAGTCTCACCCGAGCAGGTTGAGCGCGCGCGCAAGATTGTGCCGATCGTGACCGTGCAGAACCGCTACAACATCACCGACCGCAAATGGGACAACACCCTCGCATATTGCGAAAAAGAACAGATTGGCTTCATGCCATGGGCGCCGGTCGGTGGAGATAGAGGGATGAGTAGCACGGTCTTGGAAAAAATCGCGAAGGATCATGGCATAAGCATTTATCAGCTCGGGCTGGCGTGGTTGCTTCATCGATCCCCGGTAATGCTGCCGATTCCAGGAACGTCATCGCTCGCGCACCTGGAGGAAAATATGGCGGCGCGCAAAGTACAGCTTAGCCCAGAAGAGTGGAAGGCGATTGATGCGCTGGCGAGCCAAACCTGATTGGGCAAAACGTGAATCAGATGTTGTGCGCGGTGCGTGTTGGTGTGCCATCGCGCCTTTGTCGTGAACCAGGTGACGGAATCAGAACAGAGCGTTGTCGGTGCGGGACGTCTATGAATCTTGAACGCGAAGGTGCGTTCTTCAGCAAGCGACGCGCGTGCCCTCCCAATAGCTTATGCAGAAAAACAAAATGCCCGATGGAATGAACCATCAGGCATTTTACTCTGGCGACGTCCTACTCTCGCACGGCCTTTCGCCGTACTACCATCGGGGCTGCAGCGTTTCACTTCCGTGTTCGGAATGGGAACGGGTGGTGCCACTACGCTAATGTCACCAGAACGGAGAAGCGCTTGCGCTGCTCGGCTCTGGTGGCGGCGCTCCGCGCCGCACAAAGGTTGGTAGGAGCGGTTCACCGAACCCGCCTTGGCGGTTGCGGTCAATCGTCGCTACCTAATTTGGAAAGAACTATCAGCTCAGAGCTTTGGCACTGATTCGCTGACATCTACATACAGGAAGAAGAATGAACTTTAAGGCTTCGTTTTATTTGAGATCTTTTGTCTCCCCTGTTTGCCGCTCCGCAAAAGTGCGGAACGGCTTAACAGAAAAGTAAAAGATCAAGCCGAACGGGTTATTAGTACTCCTGAGCTGAACACATTGCTGTGCTTGTACCCGGAGCCTATCAACGTGGTGGTCTACCACGACCCTTCAGGGAGATCTCATCTTGGGATAGGCTTGGCGCTTAGATGCTTTCAGCGCTTATCCTTTCCGAACATAGCTACCCAGCACTGCCGTTGACACGACAACTGGAACACCA
>DASXYB010000187.1:0-2456 GCA_036502745.1 Candidatus Udaeobacter sp. | reverse complement strand
ACGGCAGGAAAAAATTTGGGACGATTTCTTCCGCCGGATCGGAACCGAACCCTTGAAGGTGGAATATGAAAATCTCTGCCAGGATTACGAGAGGACGATTCGCGGAGTGTTGAACTTTTTGAGCATCAAACTCCCAGGAGGCGCGCGCGTTGGTCCACCTGCGACAACTCGCCAGGCGGACGAGATTTCGCGCATTTGGGAGGAGCGTTTCATAGCTGAGCGCCCCTTTGCATACTCACCAGCTTCTGGTTAAAGCAATCATGTTGAATCCAAACGAAAAAATAGAGCCCATCAATGTAGCCGAGGAAGTATCGCGATCATTTCTCGATTACTCGATGTCGGTCATCATTTCTCGCGCGTTACCCGATGCGCGCGACGGACTGAAGCCGTCACAGCGGAGAATTCTCTACGCGATGCACGACTTATCGCTTTTCCCGGGGCGGCAGCATCGTAAATGCGCGAAGATCTGCGGCGACACCAGCGGTAACTACCATCCGCACGGCGAAGCGGTAATTTACCCCACGCTTGTCCACATGGCGCAGCCGTGGGCGATGCGCGAACGGCTGGTCGACGGCCAGGGGAATTTCGGGTCCGTCGAAGGCGATCCCCCAGCGGCGATGCGCTACACCGAAGCGCGCATGACCCATCTCGGCGCGGCGCTGATGACCGATATGGATAAGGACACGGTCGATTTCGTGCCGAATTACGACGAAACGCGCACCGAGCCGACAGTTTTCCCCGCAGCATTTCCGAACTTGCTCGTCAATGGCGGAACCGGCATCGCCGTTGGCATGGCCACTAACATTCCGCCGCACAATCTAAGCGAAGTCATCGACGGAATCTGCGCGCAAATCGATAATCCTGATATCATCCTGGACGAGCTGATGCAGCACGTGAAGGGCCCGGATTTCCCTACTGGCTGCATGATCTGCGGCGCAAGCGGGATCCGGCAGTATCTCGAGACAGGCCGGGGCAGCGTCAAGGTACGCGGTAAAGCAGGCGTAGAAGAACTCAAGGGCGGCCGCGAACAAATCGTCATCACGGAAATTCCCTATGGCGTGAACCGCGCCACGTTGGTTGAGCGCATCGCGCAGTTGGTGAACGAAAAGGTGCTGACCGACATAAGCTACGTCGGCGACCAGTCAGACGAAAACACACGGGTCGTCATCGAGCTCAAACGCGACGCCAATCCCAAAGTCATCATTGCCAATCTCTACAAGCACACTGCGCTGGAGAGCTCGTTCGCCACGACGATGCTGGCGATCGACCGCGGCCGGCCGAAGCTGCTGCCGCTCAAGGACGCTAACGCGGTTTACATCGATCATCGCCGCGAAGTCGTCCTGCGTCGCACGCGTTACGAACTGCGCAAGGCCGAAGAGCGTGCCGAAACGCTGGAAGGTTATCTCATTGCGCTGGCTAATCTCGATGAGTTCCTGCGCATTATCCGCGGATCAGCCGATCGCGCCGAAGCGCGAGTGAAATTGCTCGCATTCGAATTTACCAAACGCCAGGTCGAACAACTCGGCATTCTCATTCGCAATCCCGCGCGCCTCACCGATGGCCGCTACGCGTTCAGCGAACAACAGGCAGACGAAATCCTGAACCTGCGCTTGTACCAGCTAACCGGACTCGAGCGCGACAAAATAGTCAACGAATACAAGGCGCTCGTCGAGACCATCAATGATTTGCGCGATATTCTTGCCAAAGAGCAGCGAGTCTTCACCATCATCAAAAAAGAACTGCGCGAAATTCAGGACAAGCACGGCTCCCCTCGCCTAACGGCCATTGCTCCCGACGAAGCCGAGATCAATGTGGAAGATCTTATCGTCAATGAGGGATGCATCATCAGCATTACTCACGGCGGTTTTATCAAGCGCACGGCCGTCAGCGCATTTCGCGCGCAGCGGCGCGGTGGAAAAGGCGTCATCGGGATGCAAACGCGCGAAGGCGCGACCGAAGAAGAAGAAGGCGATTTCGTTGAGCATCTCTTCGCCGCCACTACCCACGATTACCTGATGTTCTTCACGGCCAGAGGACGCGCTTACGTGGAAAAAGTGTACGAAATTCCCGAGATGGGGCGCGCGGCGAAAGGTCGTTCTATCGCAAACCTCCTTGAGCTTAAGCCCAACGAACAAATCGCAGCCACAATTCGCGTCCAATCCAAGAAATCAGGCAGTGGACCGAGTGCCGTCGATCAAACATGGGACGAAAACCTGCACATCGTCTTCGCGACACAATCCGGCATCGTCAAGAAATCGAACTTATCGGATTATGCGAATGTCCGCCGCGGCGGCATCATCGCCATTCAGATTGAGGAGGGCGATCGCTTGATCGACGCGAAACTAACGAATGGCAACAACGAGGTGGTGTTCATTACCAGGAAAGGAATGAGCCTGCGTTTCCATGAAGAGCAATTGCGCGACCAAGGTCGCAACACGGTTGGCGTTTGGGGAATT
>DASXYB010000186.1:0-4481 GCA_036502745.1 Candidatus Udaeobacter sp. | reverse complement strand
CTCAAAAAATTCCTCAACGACTTTGGCCCGAGTCTCGACGAATGCGATAGGTTGCTGACCCGGAACAAGATTTTTGTCGATCGCACAAAAGACGTCGGCGTCATCACGAAGGAGCGCGCGATCGCGTATGCGATTTCAGGGCCGAACCTGCGGGGAAGTGGAATCGAACACGATTTGCGCCGGAAACATCCGTATCTCGATTACGACCAGTGGGATTTCGACGTGGTCATCGGCAGCGCAGGCGATTGTTACGATCGTTATCTGGTGCGGCTAGAGGAAATGCGTCAAAGCGCGCGAATTTTGCGCCAGGTCATCGATAAACTGCCCGGCGGTCCGATCAATGTTTCGAATTGGAAAAACATGACCCCGCCCAAATCACGGGTGATGACAAAGATGGAAGAGTTAATTCATCATTTCATCGTGGTAACCGAAGGCCTCGATGCGCCGCCGGGCGAAGTCTATTTCGGAGCCGAAAATCCCAAAGGCGAGCTCGGCTTCTACATCAACAGCAGAGGCGGCGGCGTTCCGTATCGGTTGAAAATTCGCGCGCCATCCTTCGTGAATCTCAGTATCCTGCCGGAACTTTTGCCCGGTTGCCTCGTCAGTGACGTGCCTGCCGTCCTCGGCAGTCTGGACTTCGTGATGGGCGAATGCGATAGATGAAAGACGAATGACGAAGATCCAAATGACGAATGACGAGAAGATGTCGGTGATTGCTGAACTGTCATAACCCAGAATGGAAATGCGCTTCAACGTTTCAACGCTTCAACGCTTCAACGTCACGAGGTCCTTCGTCATGCGCCTCGTGCTCATCCTCATGCTCGTGCTCATGCTCGATGGTTGCATTGGCAAGCGAATCACAAAGGCGAACGTGGATCAGGTCACGGATGGCATGTCCAAGAAGCAGGTGGAATCGATCTTGGGTCAGCCAAGTTCGTCCAAAACTGAAGATCCGACGATTGTGAGGCAAACGACGTACGTTTATCGCCAGGGCAAAGACACCGTCACAATCGTTTTCAAAGACGACAAGGTGCAGTCGAAGGACAGCACGCTCTCCAACTGAAGCGCCTCATTCCGCCGAGCACAGCGGACCCTTCAGCGCGAAAGGCGATTTGCCGCCTATCACTGCGCTGGTTTAGGTTCGACGATGGCAGACGCGACGCGCATCCAAATTCCGGCCGAGCTGGAACAGAGGATGGACGCGGCGATTGCGCGTTATCCGAGCGAGCACCGTCGAAGCGCGGCGATGCCGCTCTTGCATTTGTGGCAGGAACACTATGGGTTTATCAGCGACGAAGCCACTTTCTGGATCGCGCAGAAACTCGGGCTGCAACCAATCAACATTCTCGAGGTGGTCACCTTTTATCCGATGTTCCGGCAGCATCCGGCCGGGAAAACACATATCCGGATCTGCCGCACTCTCAGTTGCGCGATGGCCGGGGGGTTGGAAGTGATGGAAAAGTTGTGCGCGCGTTTGGGAATACAACGCTCGAGTGATGGTGAAGAAATGCACAACCCGATCGCGGTCAGTGCGGACGGAAGTTACAGTGTTGAATTTGTTGAGTGCCTAGCCAGCTGTCACACCGCGCCAGTGTGCATGATTGGCGAAGAACTGCACGAGAAGGTAAACCCGAAGTCCGCTGCGGATTTCTTTCGCAATCGGCAATCGGCAAACGGCAATCCGAAATTGCCGTGGCCGCCGCACGCTTTGGAACACCGCCTCGTTTACAAAAACATTGGGCGGCCCGGTTGGACGAGCGACATCGAGTGTTACCTGCGCGACGGCGGTTACGAACAATTAAAGCAGGCGTTGACTCTGTCGCGCGCTGACATCGTCAACAAAGTTAAAAACTCCGGACTCCGCGGCCGCGGCGGAGCGGGATTCTCCTGCGGGTTAAAATGGAGCTTTATCAAACCGGACGAAAAGCGGCCGGTGTATTTGATCTGCAATGCCGACGAATCCGAGCCCGGCACATTCAAAGACCGCTACATCATTCACGAAGACCCGCACCAGATGCTCGAGGGGATGTTGATCTCGTGTTATGCGCTGAATGTCCATACCGCCTACATTTACATCCGCGGTGAATTCCCGGAAGGCGCCAAAATCCTCGAACGCGCGATCGAGGAAGCGCGGCAACACAATTTCCTTGGCAAAAACGTTCTCGGATCTGGATTTGACGTTGAGTTCTACGTTCACCGCGGCGCGGGCGCCTACATTTGCGGCGAGGAAACGGGTCTAATTGAATCGCTCGAGGGGAAACGTGGTTATCCGCGGATCAAGCCGCCGTATTTTCCCGCAGTGCTGGGTCTCTACCTGTGTCCGACCATCGTCAATAACGTGGAGACGCTATGTAACATTAAACACATTATCGGCATGGGCGGCGCGGAGTATGCGCGCCTCGGCCGGCCTAACAACACTGGCACGCGAGTTCTCTGTGTTAGTGGCGACGTGCAACGTCCAGGCTACTTTGAAGTTGAAGTCGGCGCCGTCACAATGGGGCAGCTGATTTACGATATGGCCGGCGGCTTGCGACCGGGTCGAAAACTAAAAGCCGTTATTCCGGGCGGCAGCTCGGCGAAAGTGTTGCGCGCCGATGAACGCTTCAAGCTGAAGGAACGGCAGGCCGACGGCTCTACAATCGAACGCGAAATCGCAATAGACGATATCTTGATGGATTTCGATTCCCTCGCAGCCGCAGGTTCGATGGCGGGCTCCGGAGGCGTGATCGTACTGGACGATTCGCGCGACATGGTTTGGGCGCTGAACAACATCAACAAATTTTACGCGCACGAGAGCTGCGGCCAATGCACACCCTGTCGGGAAGGCTCGCTTTGGATGCAAAAAATCACCGATCGCATGCTGCGCGGCGGCGGCGTGGTGGAAGATCCGAAAACACTGAAAACCATCGGCGACAACATCGCGGGCCGCACCATTTGCGCATTTGGCGAAGCCTGCGCGTGGCCGACGCAAAGTTTTGTCCAAAAATTCCCGGAAGAATTCGCGGCGCGCGCACAAAAACCAACTCCCCCACCCCTCCCGCCTGAGTACACATCCGACGAATTGATCGAAGAAGAATCGATTCCCACGGTCCCCATGGCCCACGACCCGGGCTGGGAAAGAGCCGGCGCGAAAGGAACGATCTAAATACAAATCTGGAAACCAGGAATCCAGGAATGGAAATACAAAATAAACATCTGACCGAGCCGATCATTGCCGCGGCTATTCGTGTTCACAAAGAACTTGGTCCTGGATTTTTGGAGGCAATGTACGAAGAGGCTTTGGCCATCGAATTAGCTGCGGCTGCGTTAACCTTTGAGCGGCAAAAGCTCCTGCCAGTGTTCTATCGTGAACATCTGATTGGCGAACACCGGCTCGACTTCCTGGTTGAGCGAAAGGTGATCTTGGAATTAAAAGCAATTAGCGCGCTTGAAGACATCCACTTTGCAATTGTGCGGTCTTATTTAAAAGCAGCAAACCTGCAGGATGCGCTCGTGTTAAACTTCGCAACCGTCGGACTGATAGTGAAACGCGTCGGGCGCGAATACCACCCAACGACCAAAGGAGAAGATCTTGTCGTATAATTTTCCTGGTCTCCTGGATTCCAGATTCAATCATGCCTAACGAGTTGCCAGTTCCACTGTTCAACGTCCAGATCGATGGGGTCTGGCATCAATTTCCCAAGGGGATGCGGGTGATCGAGGCGTGCGAGCGGGTTGGCGTTTTCGTGCCGCGGTATTGCTATCACAAAAAGCTTAGCTCGCCGGGGAATTGCCGGATGTGTTTGATCGAAATGGGATTTCCGAGGCTCGGACCTGATCGCAAACCCGAGCTTGGGCAGGATGGCAAACCGATCATCAACTGGATGCCGCGCCCGCAAATCTCCTGCGCTCAGGATATAGCTGAAGGCATGGGCGTTCGCACCGACTCACCGCTGGTGAAGGAATGTCAGCGCGGAGTCATGGAGTTTCTCCTGATCAATCACCCGCTTGATTGTCCGATTTGCGATCAGGCCGGCGAATGCCGTTTGCAGGAGTTCAGTGTCGATTACGGCAGTTCGCAATCGCGTTTCCTGGAGAACAAAGTAAAAAAGCCGAAAGCGGTGCAACTCGGCGCGCGTGTGACGCTTGATGACGAGCGCTGCATTCTCTGCTCGCGTTGCATCCGTTTCTGCCAGGAAATTGCGCATGATGACGTGCTCGGCTTCGTCGATCGCGGCAGTCACACAATCCTGACGGCGCATCCCGGCAGATCTTTGGATAACAATTATTCGCTTAACACCGTCGACATTTGCCCGGTCGGCGCGCTGACTTCCACCGATTTCCGCTTCAAGATGCGAGTTTGGTTCCTGAAAGAAACGAAGAGCATCTGCACAAGTTGCGCGACGGGATGCAACACACTCATCGGAACCCGCGAGGACGTCATCTATCGTCAGACGCCGCGCGAGAACGATCATGTTAACTCCTGTTGGATGTGCGATTAT
>DASXYB010000185.1:0-7322 GCA_036502745.1 Candidatus Udaeobacter sp. | reverse complement strand
TCCGTTCCCCGCGGAAACATTCGTGCGAATATAGCGCGTATCGATTGTTGGGACCGAGTTGCCGCTGATGTTTACGTTGCCCCCAGGAACAATGCTGTCGATCTTTTGCAAAATATCGAGTGACACCTCCTTCTCAGAATTAATGAGCGGGACGACCTCAAGCTGCAACACCACCTTCTTGTACTCGATGCTCGCCGAAACAGCAGCTGTGTTATTTATAACCCCTCCGACATTCGAATTTGTAAGGGTGCTTACCGGCACGGGAACCTCCTGCCCCGAAGCGATGATGGCTTTCTTGTTGTTGCTGGTGAAAACCGTTGGCCGAGAAATAACTCTGAATCGATTCGTTGACTCCAGCAGATGCACAATAGCCGCAAAGGCGTTGCCGGCTGCCACGTAAATATTAGTTCCGTTGCCTACGTTTTGGATGATTTGGCTGAAATTGATCAGATTAGCCGGATCGAGAACATTGGCGACGGGAGCCACACTGCTGCCGGGGTTTACGGAGGAACCGGGAATGGGAACGTTGGGATCATTGGTCGTAAAAACACTATTATTGCGTGAGGTCCCAACAAATCTTCTGTTGTACTTTGCGAACCAGTCCACGCCGAATTCCTCGTTATTGCTAAGGGTCAATTGCCCGATCACCGTGCTCAACGACACCTGCGGGGCTTTAACGTCCATTTCGTCAAGGATCTTTTCCACCTTCATGACCACTTCGCGATTCCCAAGAACAATGATTGAGTTGGCACGTTGATCCGCGATCAGCTTCGAATTACCGATGGTGACTGCCTTGGGCACGGTGTCCACAGGCTGAGTGGAAAGTTCCTCGGAAATATTAAGCGTGCTGCCTGTGCCGCTTTGAGTGCCGCTGTAGTTATTCGTCAGCGGCGAGGTACCCGCGCCCCCTTTTTGCGATTGACCTAGCCCAGGCGACGGGCCAACACCAGGAAGTCCTCCTGCTCCTCCACCGCCTGCGCCTTGTTCTGTTCCCGGCTCGGTCAACGCCTGGACAAGAACGGGCAAAATGTCACCCGCCGAAACGTATTTCAAATAGCGGGTAACCGGATGTCCAAACTCAACGTTGGCGTCGAATTCATGGATCAATTGCTTGATGAACGGCATGTTAATCGGCCGTGTCACGATATGGATGCGGTTCGTGCGGACATCGGGAGTGATCTTAATTTTCCCGACGATGACTGCTTCTTCGGAAAGAATGCCGCCGCCGCCCGAGTCCCCCACCGGCATCGGCTGTGGCACACCTCCGGGGACTTTCACGCCCCGAACCCCCGGCTGGCCCGAGGTATCAGAGCCCTTCTCGAAAATGTCCTTGAGCATGTCAACGACTTTGCTGGCATCCGCGCGTTCCAGCTTGATGAACTCGCTCACCACTTCCGCCGGCGCGACGTCTACCTGCTCAATCACTCCGGCAAGTTGCCGAATGATATCGGCGTTCTGGGTCACAAGCAGGCTGGACGATTTTGGCAGCGCCAAAATGTTGATCGTGCCCGAGCTCCCCTGAAAATACGCCATCAAAACTTGCTGAAGTTCCTGCGGATCGGCGTACTGCAGCCGGAACAAAAAGCTGATTACAGGATTTCCCGCCGGAATGTCGGCGAGGTCCGAGATGATCGGAACCGGCGCTTTGCGCGGATTCTGCCCGGCGCCGACGACATCAACAATGTCGCGACCCGCCGGTACGAGCGAAATCCCGTTGAGCGCCATGCTTATCTCGATGATCTTGATCGCCTCTTCGCGCGACACATCTTTGGCAATAAAAATGTTGACCTTCCCCTGCACGAAATTATCCATGACCAATTTCTTGCCGGTGAGCTGCTCATAGAGATGCAACACGTCGACCACGTCGCTGTTAGGGAATTGCAGTCGCACAGTAGCCGGGGCATTCGGCGGAGCGGCAGGCGCATCCTCTTGTGCCGGGGGACTGACTTGCTTTACCGCTGGCAGAGCAGGGCGCTTAGAGTCCGTCTGAGCCGAAGCTGCGGCCGCGCTGGCAAGCACGACTATTACGATACAGAAAAGCCGATGCACAGTCTTTTTTTGCTGGATGGGCGACCGTAGTAGATTTATGAGACCCGTCAACGTATTTCCCTCTGTGAAACGGTGCTTCAATGGTAACCTGGACGCGGCAGGGAGTGCTAGCTTATAGGAGATCGGTGTCATTGCAAACCAGAGTCACGCTTCCTGTCATCTGTTATCTCCTGATCGCCACTGTTGTCTGTGCTGCGCCCGAACAGGCTTCGACTTCAATCGCTGAAATTCAGTCCGTTCTCACCGCACAGCTGGACGCATGGAACCGTGGCGATATAGACGCATTCATGAACGGCTATGCGCGGGCGGCATCAACGGTATTTGTCTCACAAGACGAGGTCAGCCGCGGTTGGGAAACAGTCCGTGATCGGTACCGGGTGAAATATTCCGATCGAACGAAAATGGGAACGCTTAATTTCTCTGGCATTGAAGTCACGATGCTTTCGCCTGATTCAGCAGTCGTGCTCGGGCGCTGGCGCCTAAAACGCACAAACGACGAACCGCACGGACGATTCACGCTCATCTTCAAACACCTGCCTGAAGGCTGGCGAATTGTGCACGATCATACGTCCGCTGCTCGGTCGCAGTAGCTCAGGCATTCCTGTTTGACTGGTCGAACTACATCCTCGTCCGGAGCGCGAACGCCCGCGTGACTATCTGCAACATGCCCGACTTACTCCCGCAATCGGGTTAGAAGCTTGTCGTGGATGTTGTCGAAGCCGCCGTTGCTGAAAACCACGACCACGTCTTTTGGCCGGAGCATCGGAATGATTCGGTCGACGATTGCGTTCGCATCTTGCTCGTAGAAGGCGGGACGGCCTGCCGCAGTAATCGCCGCGACGACTCGCTCCGGTTTTAAGCGCTGATCTTCGGGAATTTGTTCGATCCGGGCGACCTGCGAGATGAATACACCGTCGGCCATTTTAAGCGCTTCAGGAAGCTGCTGCTGAAATACCGCACGCCGCGTCGTATTCGAGCGGGGCTCAAAGATGGCCCACAGCCGTTGCCCACGAAAGCGATCACGCAGTGCGTGCAATGTTTGAGAGATTGCAGTGGGATGATGTCCGAAATCGTCGATTACTTGAACGCCGCCAGCTTCGCCGCGAAGCTCCTGTCGGCGCGCAATCCCCAGAAAACTGGAGAATGCGCTGGCGATTTGTTCTGTCGGCACATCGTAAAAACGCGCGGCGGTAGCCGCCATCGCGGCGTTATGAACATTGAATTCGCCGATAAGCGGAATTTCGAAAATGTCTTCACCGACTTTGAACCGAGAGACACCGGCTGAATAAGAAACCTCTCGAATTCGTTGCGCGCAGTTTTTCGAGAAGCCCACTTCGACCATCTGCGCCAGGCAATGTTTCGCGACGTCAACGGCATTCCGATCGTCGCCATTCACAACCACCATACCGTTCTGAGGAACGATGTTCAGCAGGCGTCGAAAGCTGAGCTTGATCTCATCGAGATTGTTGAAGATATCCGCGTGATCGAACTCCACGTTATTCACGATCACCAGTTCCGGCAGGTAATGAACGAACTTAGAACGCTTATCGAAAAATGCAGTGTCGTACTCGTCCCCCTCGAGCACAAAATATTTTGAATCGTTGAGTCGCGCGCCTTCGCCAAAATTTTTCGGTATGCCGCCGATGAGATAGCCCGGCTTACGACCAGCTTTTTCCATGATCCACGCAAGCAAAGCGGTAGTCGTTGTTTTGCCGTGCGTTCCGGTGACTACGAGATTGTGGCGCCCGCGCAGGAAAAAATTCCTGAGCACCTCTGGCAACGACAGATAAAGTAGTTTTCGGTTTAGCACGGCCTCCACTTCGGGATTGCCGCGCGCCATCGCGTTGCCGATCACTACCACGTCCGCATCCGGCGGGGTGTTCTCCGCGTGATAACCTTGCATCAGCACGATCCCCTTCTCTCGAAGGAAGGTCGACATCGGCGGGTAAACATTCTCGTCCGACCCGGTGACCTTGAAACCACGGTCTTGCAACGCGACAGCAACTGCGCCCATTGCCGTCCCGCAAATTCCGACGAAATGAAAACTCTTGGGCGCTTCTTTCACGCGCATTCTCTACGCTGCCCGTGCAGAAAAGAAAACCACGGATTACACGAATGTACGACCGGAAGAGGCTGGTTTTATCGGCGCGATCCGCGATTGATTACTTTTTCTGGAAGACCTCAATAGCTTCCCAGGCTTCGTCGGGCGGAGCTTGTTCGTATTCGAGGGCGCGCTGCAGGTACATCTTGGCCAGCATATCGTCGGGATAGAATTCCAGGAAACGTGAAAAGAGGATTTTTGCGTCGGTAAAATCGCGTGTGCGAAATTTGTCTAACGCTTCCTCATACGTTTCCAGCCATTTCAAAAACTCCGAATCCGTTTCTTCGCCCCTGGCAGCGACGAAAGTAAAAACGTCTACCGGTTTGCTTTTGCCCTTCACCTGCACCCGTGCCACTGAGCGCAAATAAACTTCGTCACGCACCAGCTCGGCAACTGACGCGCCTACGAGCATATCCAGGCCATAAATTCGGGTAAGCCCTTCGAGCCTGGATGCAAGATTCACTGCATCGCCTATCACAGTGGGATCCATTCGCTCCTGTGAACCGATATTACCAACGATGACCTCACCGTGGTTAACTCCGATCCCCATGCCCAGTCCCATCCGGCCTTCTTCGCGCCAGCTTTGATTCAATTGGCTCAACTGCCGGCG
This sequence comes from Candidatus Udaeobacter sp., assembly GCA_036502745.1. Taxonomy (GTDB): domain Bacteria; phylum Verrucomicrobiota; class Verrucomicrobiia; order Chthoniobacterales; family UBA10450; genus Udaeobacter. Next base: position 2,562 of record DASXYB010000185.1, on the reverse strand, counting down.
CATTCCCAATGCCGCCCGCGCGCAACACTTGGCGTCTTGCGTCGTGCCAAGACTGCGCACGTTACCCCACACAGCCATGATCGCGTCGCCGATAAATTTGTCGAGCGTTCCGCCATTGCTGAAAATTTCAGAAGTCATCCGGGAGAGATATTCATTGAGCTGCGCCACTAGCGCTTCGGGGTCGGCTTTCTCCGCTAGCGTTGTGAAACCAATCAAATCCGAGAACAGGATCGTCACTGGCACGCGCACACCACGAAGCGAGCTGTAGTAGCTGTCCGGGTTTTCCAGAATTTCCGCGACAAGATTTTTCGACACGTACCGTTCGAGCGTGCGCCGGGTCCGCAATTTCTCCAATCGCTCCAGGAAATATTCGAACCCGAGGCAAAACGATCCGCTCAGGACCAGCGCCAACAACACCGGAACGGTAAGCAGCAGCAGCCCTGTTTTATCGTAAAACAATCGAGCCGTTCCAAGATATGTCGCCGTAAGTGCAACGAGTGCCCCTACGCAGAGCAACGGCCTGCGCAAGAAAGCAACAAGCAACCACGCGACAAGCCCTGCTGCACCCACGAGTGCCAATGCAACATTCGGTGGGGTCGGCCATAAAAATTCCTGGCCGAGCGCCGCAGCCATCGCTTGCAAGTGAAGTCCCGGGCCCAAAGTGGCCGGGCTCATGGGCGTATCGACCACGTCGTGCAATATCTGTGCAGACGCGCCGACCATAACAATCTTGTCTTTGAAGAAGGCGCCATCAGCGTAATTGGCGTGCCACAATTTTGGATCGAACACTTCGTAGAGTGGACGCGGCTCGTATGCGTCGGCGGCACTAAACCGAATCATATGGCCCTCAAAATCCTGCGGGACGTCGCGCGCATCGCCTGTCTTGGCTAGGGCCCGCCCCGAAAGGGATTCGTAAATTTCCTGGCTAGGATGCGGTGGCAACCCGGCAAGTTGCCGGTTGGTCACGTGATAAAGTACAGTGCGGACTTTTCCGTCGATGGGATCCGCCCAGAAATTCACAAACCCCACGCGATCATCCTGGAGTTGCGGCGGCGGGATTAACGCATTGTTAGGCGTAACCTCCTGGGCAGCTTTTCCCATATCGAAATTGGCGGCGAGCACTACTTTGTCGCGATAGCGGTCGAGCGCGGCATGAAACTCAGGATCGCCGTCTTTCTGCTGGTCAAACATCACATCAAACATCACTAGCCGCGCACCCGCGCTAAACAAACGATCGAGTAGGAGCGCCCAGATCTCGCGTGACCAGGGGAATGGCCGCTCGGTCATCACCTGAAACGCGCGGTTGTTCGCGATTTCGTCAGGCGCCAATGGCGGCATTTCCAATGTGCTTTGGTCGAGTCCGAGAAAAACAAAATCATTACTCGTTGCAGTTTTCCGGCCCTCTTTGCGAAGGAGATCTTCGAAACTCTGTTCGCCTCTCCACGGCGCCGAAAGAAATGGCGTCGTAGGAAAGAAATGACCGAGAAAAATCAGCCCGGTCCAGAAAACGCAGATCGATGCCAGGACCAAAAGGCGATAGCGACCGAGCCAGCTCACGCGCGCATTATACCGCTGTTACCGGATTTTAAAATTTCATTCCAGCGGCTGTGCACCGCCGTGAAATCATTACCTCATTTAACACTTGGAGCACTGAAAGTCAGAACGATTGATCTGGAGGTTGTTAATTCGGCTTGACTAGGAAATTCCAAAGCCTCACAAAAAACCCACGTTGATAGGCTCGCAAAATCGCTCGAAATTTCTCTTGAGACGATCGCTGCTCATATGCGCAGCGATTGTGATCCTCGGCGGTCAGCCAACATATGGCCAGGCGCCGCCCGGTTCGGCGCAAAATCGCGCGCAATTGCTGGGAGGGCAGGCCTATCCAGGTCCAAGCGCCACTCCTAGTGCCGAAACTGAAGGTTACCCAGTAACAACTCCAAACGACAAAGACATCGGCGAGCAGCAGATCTTAAAGCGGGTGGAAGAGTATAAACCATTCACGATTTCTGTTTACTCTCCGTTTTACTGGACATCCAACGCCGCGCTCGTCAGCAGAGGCGAGCAAGATGATATCCTGGTCGCTCCAGGGGTTACTTTGATGTATGAGCCGCGGATCACCAACACGCTGTATGCGCAAGTCGGAGTCGTACAGCAATTCTTCTTCTACGACCAGCTCACAGAACTTAATTTTGCGAGCCTCGATGTCATCGCCGGTCTGCATTATTACCTGCCGCAGCTCCACAACCTGAGTCTTCGCGGCTATTATGATTACAATCGCCTCACGGACACCGATAATTTTGACGAGATATTCGTCGATCATTCCATCATTTTAAACGCGGAACTCCCGTTTCGGATCGCCCGTGCGCAACAGCTCCTCGCTGGCGTTGCCTTGAATCTGAGCTTTGAGGGCAATCCCGAATCACCGCGTCGCAACAACTACTCACTCTACGGCAGCTACGATGTTGCTTTGAGTCGCTCTTTTTCCTGGACGCCGGGTTTCAGTTCGTGGTGCGCGATTATTACTCCGGCGATCGAACCGACGTGAACGAAATACTTTCTGTG
>DASXYB010000184.1:0-6000 GCA_036502745.1 Candidatus Udaeobacter sp. | reverse complement strand
ACTTCCAAAAGCCTTTGGCCGCGGTCGCAATCCGCTTCAAATGCTCAATCCGTGGGCGCCAGCCCGCTACGGAATCTGGGTAGAGAACACATCGTTCGCTCCTGGCGTACCTAGTAACCGGACGCTAAATGTGGCCGAGCGCGACTACCCCGGGAAATGGAAGGGCATTAAGCTCTTCGAGATTGTTTTTTGATTTCACTAGAGGCATTCGGCGCCGCGAACGCCTCGGAACCTACGGATCAAAGGCTGATGTGCCTCAAACACGCGCGAAAAACTTTACCAGCTGCGTACGCCCCGTCTTAAATGAGAGCCGTTCTCGTGCGCGTTCCTGCGATTCGGCGACAAGTAACTCGCGTAACTCGGGATTCTTCAATAGATCTGAGGCCATTGAAGCGAGTTCGTTGATCGTTCGGCCTTCGCCCCCCGTTTTGGAAAACGCAATTCGTTCAATCGCGCCATCGCCTCCAACGCATGGGATTCGGCAGAGCAGAGCGTCTCCTGCAACCTGACCCGGCACATTGCTGCGATCGAGTTGCAACACGATTTTATGCTGGGCCATATCACGAAGGTAATCCGGATAAGTTTTCCGTTTCTCGATTACTTGGAGTTTTCCTTCCGGAAAATTCAGCTCGCCTAACAAGCGCCGCCCTTTGTAGCCATCGAGGTTAACGACTGTGATCGGTTCACCCGTCGCTTGGCACAATTGTCGTGCGAGTAAAAGCGCTGCCAAATGATTGCGCGATGGCACATTCCATTCGCGTGTGCCGACAAAAATGCCGGACTGCTCGTCGCGCGGTATGGAAAAATCCCAGCGTTCATCCTCCGTCGGGTAGGGGGTCGGGATAAACGCCACTGTCGCGGGATCGTGTTTGGAGCGGATACGCTGATAGATTTCCGCGGCCTCGGGGGTCGTGGCGATGCAAGCATCGGCTTGTGTCAAAATTTTTATGAAGCGAGATAATTTTCCCAGTTCGCTCAATTGCTGCGCGATCTGATGAGAGCCGGTTTCTTTCAGGGAGACTGCGACGGTGCGACCTTCTTTTTTTAACTCAATTAATGCGCGCTCTGACGCGCGAAAGTCACTGCGCAAAAGCAGAAGCACAGGTGTCTTTTCACCTGCTGCGCGGCGCGTATCACGATGGAACGCGCCAAATGTACACGCGGCGAAAGCATGAAAATTGATCGGTGGATGCGCGCCCTCGCCAGGGGCAGGCAAACTGTGAAATTGCTGTTCGGCATCGCGTCCTCCGGGATTGAGAACAGTTAGCCGTAAGTTCTCTGCGTGTTGAGAGGTCATCACTTAGCGAATCGCTAAACATCTCATAGTGGTCATTCAGCGCAGCGTCGAGGAATCGCGTGACATAACGCATTTAGCTTCACGGGATGTGTCGAATTCGTTCGACACGACACCGGTTAGCAATGACGGCTTTACTCGTGGAGGTCGCCTGCCGGTTGCGCTGCGGATCGCAGGAGCGTGCGTTCCGCGTCTTCTTGATCGAGCGGCTTCACTGGTATCGCACGCCGGATCTCTGATGGTTGCCGTTCCTGAGGTTGGACCGGGATCGCTTTCCTAATCGGTTGGACTGGGACGGCCTTTCGAATCTCAGGAGCGGATTGTGTCGTTAGGCTCGTGTTATCAGTTGCGGCCTTCAACCCATTCGCGCCAGTTGCACTGTCGGTCTTCTGAGTGTCAGCGATTTCCGTAGCCGGCTGCGGCGTTGTGTCCGGTATCACAGTCGCCTTGATTGAATCATATGGGTCATGGTCAGCTATGAGCGTGGGACTCTTTATGCCGACCGGCATCACCTCACGCAGATTCACAGCCAGCTCAGCCCGTGGCAACTCGCTCGTACCAAATTCGCGCGCGAGGCGTGCGCGCGCTTCGCCGTGAATATTGCAAAAGTCCGTGGGCGCTTGCGCCTGTGTCGCAATCTCCATGTAAGTGCTACGTCGTTGGACCGTATCGCCGTTGGCAGATTTCACTGCGTCGTAACATTTGTCCGTCGCCAGTTGGCCTGATCTCGAGCAAATCTCGATCTGCTTCAGGGTTGACGGCGGTTTAATTTCTCGTGGGGGATAACTCTGGTCGGCGGCATTCATGATATCGACCCAGATCGGCAGCGCCAGCTCGCGCCCGAACGCGCCACGATAAATCTTCTGCGGCTTATCGAAACCCGCCCATACGGCGCACGTGAAGTTGGAATCATATCCGGCAAACAGCGCGTCGGTGAAATCGTACGCCGTTCCGGTTTTTCCGGCAGCCGGGAATTTCTTTAATCCGAATTGTGTGTAAGCGGCTTTTCCTGTTCCCGATTGAAGCGCATCAACGAGACACGAATGCACTTCGTACGCGGTTTCGGGTTTCGTCACAATCTTTCGGATGCTCTGCTGCTTCCCATTCCACACTACTGTTCCGTCTTTTTCCTCAATGCGCTCCAGGATGTGCGGCGTGCTCGGTCGCCACCCGCCATTCGGAAAAATCGTATATCCCATCGCCAACTCGGCCAGCGTAACCTCGCTGCTGCCGAGGAATGTCGCCGGATAAGGGCGGAGCTGAGAACGAATACCCGCCGAGGAACAAAGCTGTAACACCGCCTCGATTCCCGCATCCATCCCGATGCGCACCGTTGCGCCGTTCTTCGACTTGATGAGTGCCTGCCTGGCGGTCATTCGACCTTCGTACTGGTTGTCGGCATCTTCTGGTCCCCATTCTCCGAGAATTCCCGTGGTGCCTCCAATCATCACCGCGCGATTGTCCAGAGGCGAATCTTCAACCACCGAACCCGGATACATTCCTCGTTCGAAAGCTGTCGCGTATATAAACGGTAACATTGCCGTGCCCGCAGGCCGGCGAGCCTGCAACGCGCGATTAAATTGGTTGTGCTCGAAATCGCGTCCGCCCACCAGCACGAGAATATCGCCGCTCGCGTTATCCAACCCTATGGCCGCGCCTTGCAGGTATTCGGGCGCAGGTTGCTCAGCCATTTTGCCGCTTGACTTGGCCTTGCGAAACGATGCCGCGTAATCAGCGTACGTCTGATGTTTGTAGTCGGAATGTTTCTCGACCTGCTCCAGGTGTGCTTTTAGCGAATCCTCGGCCACGCGCTGAAGATCGACGTCGATCGTGGTGTGAATACGATAGCCTTCATTGATTGCGCGATCCCATCCCACAGCTGCGATCACTTGTTGGCGGATGTAATCAACGGCGTAAGTCTGGCCCTGAGCGTTTTGCCGGCTGCCGACCGCGATCTTTTCGGCGCGCGCCGCAGCGCATTGTTCACGGGTAATGAATCCGTTATCGCGCATTCGATCGAGGGCGAAATCTCGTGTCTCGCGCGAGTTAGTCCGGTCAGACCATGGATTTAATCGGTTAGGACTTTTGATCAGGCCTGCAAGCGTAGCGCACTCCGCCAACGTCATATCGCGCGCAGACTTGCCAAAGTACCCGCGCGCGGCCGCTTCGGCTCCGTACATGCCGCCGCCGAAATAAATCCGGTTCAAATACAGCTCGAGGATTTTCTGTTTGCTGAAATTGTTCTCGATGCGCGTGGCCAGAAAAATCTCCAGCAGCTTCCGGCGGTAGGTTTTTTCTTTGAGCGAGAAACTGTTGCGCGCCAGTTGTTGTGTAATGGTGCTGCCTCCCTGGCGCACACGGCCCGCCGTTAAATTTTTGAGCGCTGAACGAATGATCCCCATCAGATCGTAGCCATGGTGCTCGTAGAATTTTGCGTCCTCGACTGCAATGACGGCGTTGATAAGATCGGGCGCTAACTTCTCGTAAGGGACTGTCTCGCGGTTCTCGACGTAGATTTGGCCAAAGATCTTCCCGCTCCGATCGAGGATCACACTGGCCGATTCCATTTGCTCGAGTTTGCTCAAGTCGAAAGAGTTGGCCTGCGCTTGTAGGTCGACGACGACGCTGGAAAAGAAAACTGTCATAAACAGCGCCATCACCGCCAGGAGAGCGACAGGGATATAAAACCAAGGCCTGAGATACCACGGCCGCCGAAAGCGATAGCCCGGCGGCGGTCGGAGGTATGTTTTGGTCGGTTTCACGCAGGCAAACGACTCGGTTACGAAGGGTAGGCGCCAAACGCCCAGCGCTCAACGTTCAGTTTCCAAGCGGGAGCGCAAGTTGAATATTGCAAATTGAGGAATTGGACGGTGATCGTTGCGCGTTGGACGTTCTCCCATTGAAGACGCCGCTGGTTGAATCGATTCGTCACACGATCCGCGCACAAGGCCCGCAATCATTCGCCTGGTTTATGCAACAGGCCCTGTACCATCCGGAGCACGGTTACTATTCATCAGGCCGCAGCGCGATAGGCCGCAAAGGAGATTATTTCACGAACGTGAGCGTTGGGCCGGTCTTTGGGCAACTACTGGCCTCGCAGTTCTGCCAAATCTGGCAGCGCCTCGGCAAGCTCAATCATTTCGTGATTGTCGAGCAGGGGGCTCACGACGGGCAGTTCGCGTTGGATGTTCTCCAGTTCGTGCAAAACGGTCTGCCGGAATTCTTCGACGCGCTGCACTATTGGATACTCGAGCCATTTCCAATTTTGAAAGAGCGGCAACGCCGCAACCTTGAGGCGTTCGGCGATAAGATTAAGTGGCCAGACTCGCTGGAACCATTCACGGGAGTCCATTTTTCGAACGAACTGCTGGATGCAATGCCAGTGCGCTTGATCAACGATGGAACGGAGAAATTGGTCGATCTTCACGACGACAAGTTTGTGTTCGTCGAGCGGCCGGTTGATAAAGGGATTTTTAATCAACCCGCGCTCGATTGCATCGACGAGATCGCGGCGAACTTGCAGCTTGGTTATGTGATTACCATCGACTACGGATTTTTGGACGAGGAGTTTGAGAGAAAGGTTCAGGTTCGTGCCCAACATCGGCGTCTCGATTCACCATTTGAACGAATTGGACACGCGGATATCACGATGTCTGTGCACTGGGCAAGTATTGTCCAACGTGCGCAGGCAAACGGGTTGCGCGTCGTTGGATTTACCGATCAACATTATTTTCTGACGGGAATCATCTCCCAGTTTGGTAGGGGCGGTTCACCCCAACCGCCCGAAGGCGATTGGGGTGAATCGCCCCTATCTGGTTCGCCCAAGACTAAGCGCCAATTACAAACGCTGCTTCATCCGGAGATGCTGGGTCGCGCTTTTCAGGTGCTCGCCCTTGCGAAAAATGTCGGCCACCAAAAAGGTCCTTTGGCGGGTTTTAAATTTGTGGCCGCTCCGCGCTCTTCGCTAAGGCACACGGGTTCCTTTTCGTAAGAGACGGCGTCGCGCCCGCAAGCATTGCAGGCGTCCCGGTCTGGCTGCATGCGCGATTCTCTTTTGCGAAGAAGGAAACGTAGGATGTTATGGCCCAGCTTTTTCCGAAAAGCGCGAACGTCCATGCTCGCGTGGTTATTGTTGGCATTGTGGTGCTGGCATGTGGAGCCGGTTGGGCTACGTCGGTCATTTACTGGTCGCCGTATACGACGGAAGTCGATGTTCCGCTGCAACAGCCAATCCCGTTTAGCCACAAGCATCACGTTACCGACGACGGTATTGATTGCCGCTACTGCCACACCTCCGTGGAGAAATCCTCGTTTGCCGGGATACCATCGACTGAAACATGCATGACCTGTCATTCGCAGATCTGGAGCGACGCGCCGATGCTCGCGGCGGTTCGCGAAAGTCTCGCCGCTGGGAAACCCCTGAAATGGACGCGGGTAAATGATTTGCCTGACTACGTCTATTTCAATCACAGCCTTCACGTAGCAAAAGGAATCGGCTGCTCGGATTGCCATGGGCGGATCGATCAAATGCCGCTGACGCGCAAGGCGCAGACTCTGTACATGAGGTGGTGCCTGGATTGTCATGAGGCGCCACAAAAGCACATCCGCCCGCGCGACAAAGTCTTTGATACAGCGTGGCAGCCGCCACCAAACCAGCTGCAGCAAGGAAAGGAGCTGATTCGGCAATATCACGTCGATACCAGCGG
>DASXYB010000183.1:0-6557 GCA_036502745.1 Candidatus Udaeobacter sp. | reverse complement strand
GCGCCGCGGCTCCAATAAAACGAAAACACACCACGCCCATGCTGGGTTGCGCTGATAACTCGAAGCGATCGTCCTTTTTGATCCAGTCGGCGAGCAGGTTGGCAAGGTGAATTTGTTCGCGCAGCCGGGCAACGATGCCGGCTCGGCCTAACGAGCGCCAGATTACCCACGCTTTGAGCGCGCGGAACCTGCGGCCGAGCTGGATTCCGTAGTCCATATAGTTTTTCTCCACCTCGACCGTGTCCCCACGCAAATATTCCGGCACAAGGCTGAACACGCGCCGCAATCGTTCAAGGTCGCGCACATAAAGCACGCTGAAATCCAGAGGCACAAAGACTGTTTTGTGCGGATTGATCACGATCGAATCGGCCAGCTCCCAGCCTTTCTTCAACTGTTCATACTCTGGCAGGATGGCGAACCCACCACCGTAAGCGGCGTCAACGTGCAGCCAGATTTTTTCCCTTCGGCAAAGATCGCCGATGTCGCGAACGGGATCGACGCTTGCAGTTGACGTCGTCCCCACCGTGGCGACCACCGCCAACGGCTGAAAATGATTCGTCCGATCTTCTGCAATTTTTTGGCCTAACGAGTTTACGTCCATTCGAAATTGATCGTCGCCAGGAATGCGGACCACGTTTTCCTCACCTATGCCAAGGGCGATGGCCGCTTTCTCAGCCGAGCTATGGGCCTGATCTGAGGTGTAAATGCGAAGCCGCGGCAGATTGCGATCGGTGAGTCCAAGTTTTCTCGTTGCGGGCGCGACTTCGTCACGCGCGACCGCAAGCGCGTGCATGATGCCAACCGACGCTGTGTCGTAAATCACGCCATCGAATTCGTCAGCTAGACCAACCCATTGCCGCAGCCAGTCGATCATGACCGTTTCAAGCTCAGTAGCAGCGGGAGACGTGCGCCACGTCATCGCGTTCACGTTTAACGGCGCAGTTAGAATTTCGCCCAGAATTCCCGGCGCGGTGCTCGTCCAGCCGAAGTAACCGAGAAACATCGGGTGACTCCAGTGCACCATTCCCGGGACGATGATGTGATCGACATCGCTGAGAATTTTCTCAAACGGTTCGCCTTCTTCCGGCCCGCGCCTGGGCAACTGCTCGCGAATAGCGCCGGGCTTGTCGTTAGGCGCAACGCGCAGTCCTTCGAGTTGTTCGCGAAAATCCGCAATCCAGTCGGCAAGTTCATGCAATTGTTTCCGGAATTCCTCGGGTGGCGTGTCGCGGAATTGGCTTAATCTGCTTCGCGATTGTCCCGGCCGCTCGTGCATCATGTCTGCTCTCATTAACACCCCGGTTTAGCGGGGTGGCAAACGCCCAACCAGCTCTTCTAACGGCTTCAGCAGTTTACCGGGGATATAAAGACCGCTGAAGCGGTTCGAGCATCGTTGCAGCCGGATACACCCGGCTTCAGCCGGGTGTTAATGAGAGGACAACGAAGATAACTCTGACGAGACTGTCTGCATCACGCTCCTTCAAAATGCAAAACCGAAACTGAAATGGAACGCGCCGAAATCCTCGAACTCGTGCGGGTCAGGATTGATGCCATAGTCGAGACGAATCGGACCGACCGGCAGCTTGTAACGCAGACCACCACCAATCGCATATCGCATATCGCTCAGCCCAATGTCCTCGGAAGTCGGCAACAGATTGCCAGCATCAGTAAATACAGCGCCCTGCAGTTCGCCAAAAATCGGGAATGTGTATTCAACATTGAAGACGGTAAAAAATTCTCCGCCGACCGGATGCCCGTGATTATCATGCGGGCCGAGTTCGCGCTCGCCGAAGCTGCGCACCGTTGTGGCTCCGCCGTTGAAGAAACGTTCATCGATCGGAATTTCCGTCGCTTCGCTGGAACCACTGGTGGTAAGCGAATGAATAACGCCGGCACGCGCACCAAACGCGATCGAAGACTGACGAACCCATCGCTGAAAACCACTGTAGATTGGCTGATCGTCGACCACGCCGGGTGTGAGTGGCTTTGGTCCAAATGGAAAATAGTAACCGACGCGCATGGTGCTTCGGACAAATTCGATGTCGCTACCAAGACCGGAGGGCGCCACGTCGATGGTGTTGCCGACGAGAAACCCTCGTGGATTAACGTACGGGCTCTCACGGAAATCCAGCGTGTTCGTAAGTCCGATAGTGTTCACTTGATAGTTGCTGTCTCCCAGGAGGAAGTCCGGCCTGATTTGCGAATCAGTGATCTTCACATGGCGAATGGCGAGGACGAGCGCGGCCTCGTCATATTTTGTAATTTTGCGGCTCAGCTCCAATCGCCCGCCCAACTCAAACTTTGTGTAGCCGTCGTAATCAAAAGTGAGGGCGTACACTTTCGCAGTAAAAACAAAATCTGTGTCAAAGAAGAACGGGTCCTGATACAAAATTTCGCCTCGATAGCTCCGTTGGGATACCTCGATAGTCGCGGTGACTGGGCGACCATAGCCAAACAGATCGCGATCGCCGATTTGCACGCCAGCGAGTGCCCCTTCGTAAGTGTCGAATCCTCCCCAAAAACCGAACTCCTTGCTTTTGGCCTCCTCGGCAGAGATGTCGAGCCGCAACAGATGTCCGTCGACTGGGACCGGCTTGATCTGAAGCAAATTGAACTGGCCGGTCTGCATGAGCGTCCGAAACCGCTCGTCTAAAACATCAGGACTGTACGTTTTGCCACTTAACCTGGTGAAACGTTTCGTAACAAAACTGGGATGTAACCGACGCAGCCCCGTAACAGTCACACCATCGAAGTGATAAATGCTCCCTGGTGAAACAACAACGTGCACCGGAATGCGATCATTCACTGCCGCGTCCGGTGTACCATTGGCCACTACTTTGACATCGTAATAACCGCGCGCTTTGAAATATGCTTCGAGACGACGCGGAATGTCGTCGACCCGCAGGTCTGTGTAAGGGCGTTGGAGCAGATCGGATATCTGGCCGCGAAGCGCCTCAGAACCATAAACTGTCTGACCGCTAAACGTGATGTTTCCAAAAAAATACTGTCGGCCTTCATGAATCGGCACGACGACAGCAACCTCACTGGTTCCAGTCTGAAATTTGTCACGCGGAGGATCGACGACGGCGTTGAGAAAACCTTCGGCAACATAAAACCGCTGCACCAGATGCGTGCCCTCCTCCAAATCTGCAGCGACAAAGGGCAGTCTTTTTTCCAAGCGTGAATATCGTTCGCGTGTGGGGCCCACGATGTATTCGAATAGTTTTTCCGCAGGCTCATGCGCGTTTCCATCGAAGACCACCTGGCTCAGCATGAAACGCGGACCTTCGTTGATGTCCAGACGCAGCCGGTCGCCCGATTCAATCACGTAGTGCACGTCCACTTTCGCGTAGCCATGTTTTCGATAGAACACTTCGAGAAAAAACGCGAGATCGTCCGCGCGCGCCGGACTCAATCCGAAATCTTCGATCGTAGTGATCTCCTCTTTCAAACCAAGGCGCAGGTCCTTGTCCGAGAACGCTTGCTCGCCGCGAAATTCGATGATGCTGGCCCGCTTAGCGCGTTTTTCCTGTTGCTTCACGACCGCCCGCCGCGCCTTCTGTTGCTCTTCTGGTCGCACAACATCAACGGCGCTCTGCGCTGCGACCTCAAGAGCGAAGACCGCCGTGCCCAGGGAGAAGAGGATTCCGTATCGCATATCACCGAAAACGAATCAGATATTTCAGTTTCCCTCGAAAATCCCCCCGAACTCCGACGTCACCAGTGAGCACAAGCTGGTCGGTGATCTTGAACCGCACGGTCGCTTGCTGCTGACCAGTACGCGGATCGACCGTTCCCAAATCCAAATCCAACCGATTAAAAACTGTGTTGCTATCAGTTGGTTCGCCTTTCTTTACGACTTTGCGGTAGAGCTGTTGCACTAACAACATAGCTGCCCGTCCGGCGAGAACGTTTCCCGTCGAGAGTTCCCGCCGCGTCGTTCCCGTAGCGATCAAGGAGATGATTTCTTCCTGCGGCAGAGGCGGTTCACTCGTGAAAATCGCCTGTGGCGAAAGGAGAGTTCCATAAACATAAACCCGAACGGTGTAATCGCGGATCACGGATGTGCCTTGCAGATTGATTGTCGGATTCGTCGAATCCTTCGGATTGAAGGTAAGGGAACCTTGCGAAACGTTGAGACGGCTGAAAGGCAACGTCGCTTCGACATCTTCCATGTGCACCATACCTTGCAGACCCGGCTTAAGACCCGTTCCCGTTAATTTCAGATCAGTCGTCGCTTCGCCCGTGGCCAGATTACCGCGAATCAGCACCGGATCTTTGGTTTTGATCGCGACATCAAATTTCCAGTCGCGGAACGGCGGGCCCGGTAGAGAAAAAAATTCAGGGCGTTCTGTAGGCGGCTGCGGCGCCGGTCTGCCGGGCAGGCCGATGGGAATAAGATCAATATTTTTAAGAAACCGGCTGTTTGTCAGTGCGACATTGCCGCTCACTGTCGCAGCCGCAAATGGTCCCGTTACCCTGACATCACCGTCAGCGCGAGCGGTAAGCGTATCGTTTCGAGCAATCAGCACGCTCTGGGCTCTCATTTCTAAATCCAAAATCGGATCGGTCAGTTTGGCGAAGGTAACGCGACCGCTCATGTTAAAAGGCCCGCCAGCCAAATCGCCTCCAAATCGATCGAGACCTAGCACATTGTCCCTGAAACTGAACCGCACATTAAAACCTCTCAGAGTGGGAAGAGTTGCGTTCGTGAAACGAGCAACGTTCACCGTCATGTCCCCTGCTCCACTCAAAACCGGATGACCAAACGTTCCGTTTACATCAACGTCGAGTCCGAGGTCGCCATCCAACTGCTGGAGGTCCGGAACGAATTGGCGGACGAAATTCACCGAGCTGCGCGGCAGCCGAGCCTTGGCGGTGATGGGCGTGTCATCGGGAAATCCTCGAGCCTGGATAATCTTCGGCACGTCGAATGGCATGGTGGCGGTTATTTCCAACGGCTGAATCCGCGGCTGTTGCAGCTTGCCTGCAGTGGTCAGCCGATTCTGTGCGATCTGCGCCGTTAGCTCGAATGTTGCCGGTTCCATTTTGGGCCACAGTTCGTTTCGCAAATCCCGCGCCTGCACGTCGAGCCGCGTTTTCAAATCTCCGATTGTGCCGTCACCGTCGAGCTTCGCATTCACGACGCCCGTGATTCCCGGAGGCATCCCGACGTCGTGTGCGAGCCTCTTTAGATCAAGATTCTCAGACCGCATTATCAGCGACACTTTGCCGGAAGACGGCACTACCGCGGATTTCGTCCCGAGATTTCGCCATACAAACGGTATTGAGACATAACCGTATGCGTAATTCGTGCGTTGTTGCGCGGGGTTAGTGCCTTCTGCAGGTCCGCGGGTGCGACCTGACCGTTGGGATTCGGCACCAATCTGGTTCAGCTGGATCTTGTCTATCTCCAGTGTGTCATTTTTTGTCCGGGCGATCGCATTAAAATCCATGTCGCTCGTCGCAAAAAAAATGACAGGCACATCAAGACCGTCAGGCGAGTATGACGCGTCGATATTCGCCTGCAGGCCTTGCAAATTTCCATAGCGCCCCTTCTGCAATACGAGATTTAGTTTGCCTGAGTTTTTGAAAGTCTCCGCGTTGCCGCTTCCTTCCCAGTCCACTTTAATTGCGCCCGCCAGAGCGTTCTGATTGCCGGACGCGCGAAGCAGCGGCTGAATTGTCGCTAGATTCGCAACGTTCGCCGAAATTTTGCCACTGTAGTGGTAAGGTCGCCGCAGATTCAGCATTCCATTCGCGTTAACGAAATCGGTGTCGTTCAAGATTGCGCTGAAATCGTTTAGATAGACGACATTATTTGCGATCGAACACTGACTACTCAGTTGCCGGAACACCAAATCGCGCATCTTAAGATTCGCCCCCGAGAGCGATATTTGTCCGGTCGCAACTTCTTCTTTCCATTGGAGCTGCCCCTGGAGCTGCAACGGCCCACTCACTCTGGTAGGCGAATCGCCGACCCAGAAGTCGCCAGCATCAGCGGCATTGAGCCTAACGTCGATCTGTACGGGTTGCGATGTGAATTTGCTGACCTCCGCCGGAAGCAAATAACGGCCGCTAAGCGTGAGTTCGTTTTGTTTTCGCCGCAGATTCAACCTGTCGAGGCCGAAAACGTCGTCGCTGCTGTTGAATGAGCCTTCCGCTGAATCAAAAATGTAATCGCGGTAACGAATGTCGATTAAATTAAACTCCGTTGCGGTGCGAAGCTCCGCGAACCAAGGTCGCTTGGTACCGCCGCGCGCGACGCCCTTGGACGCGCTAAGCGTACAGGTCAGCTTGTCGATTGTTCCGTCCTGGAAGCCGAGGCGACTTGCGGTCACGCCCAGAGTCGCCTGCACGTTTGCATTTACAATGTTGATCTTACCACTGAACTGCGCCGAGCCGGTCAACGTCACCGCCGTGCCAGCCGTTAGTCGCTCCAGATCAGGCGCTGTGCCGGAAATCTCCAGATTCGTAGGAGTACGGCCGAAATCTGCGAACATGGCCGGCATCTGCATCGAGCCGCGAAGATGAAATTCATTCGTCTCCTCAATGAT
>DASXYB010000182.1:0-4611 GCA_036502745.1 Candidatus Udaeobacter sp. | reverse complement strand
GGCCAGGGCACCGGAATCTTAAAGCGTGGCATCAATGTGCGGAACGCAATCGATCGCGCTGGACTTGCCGACAAGATCATCATGGCTGGCTATCGCTGGGACACGCCGAATGTTTATGCAGCATGTGACATGATAGTAATTGCGTCGCTGCGCACCGAAGCCTCTCCAATTGTTTTACGTGAGGCTTTTGCCAGCGGACGACCCGTGATCGCTACAAAAGTGGGCGACATTCCAGAAATTATTCGCCATCGCGAGAACGGCTTACTCGTTGAGCCCGGCGACACTCAGGCATTGGCCTCGGCGATCCTGGAATTCATTTCCGACCCGGAACTGGCGGCGCATTGCGCAGCGAACGGTCTCCGCTACGCAACCGAAAATTTTTCATTCGACAAAATGATGGACGCGAAGCTGCGCGCTGATCTTTCTTTAGTGCGGAAGAAAAGCCGCGAATCTGCTTCACGCCGTTAGCAAAGCATCACCTCGTCGCGGAACAATTGATCGCATCAACCAGCTGACGAAAGCGGCCGAATTGGCTGCGAATCGGCGTGAAAATCAGTCGTGGCAAATCGCCAGTTTCCAGCTCACCGTCTTTTTGCCGCGCAACATGCTGGACAATCTCGCCCGTGCGGAGAATGTCGGTGAAGTGATCGTTCAGATCCGCAAGCGCTTCGTTCGATAACGAACGATTGAGACGGATTACGAAGCGGTTCCCCGTCCACCGCGCCGAGTGAAAGACCTTGTAGAATTGCGTGATCTCCGCAGCCGCCTCATGCGCGCTGTGTTTGATTTTGAAAAACGCGAAGTCTTCCTTCGAAATGAACCCGAACTTGAGCAGACGCTCGGTAACAAATCGCATCCACGTTTCCCAATATTTTTCGCGTGGCCGATCCAAGAGTATGAGCGGGACAATGCGCGTTTTGCCGGTTTGCATTAGCGTGAGCACCTCGAACGCTTCATCCATTGTTCCAAAGCCACCGGGAAACAGCGCGAATGCGTGCGCCTCTTTCACGAAACTTAGTTTGCGAGTGAAAAAGTAATTCAGCGTCACGAGCTTGGGATCGTCCTCGACGAATTCGGTTACTCGCCGCTCCGAAGGCAAACGGATGTTAAGCGCAAAGCTGTGCGCGCGCCCGGCTCCACGCTGGACGGCGCCCATGATTCCCTCGTTCCCGCCGGCGATGAGCATGAAATTTTGTCTGACCATTTCACACGCAAAATCCGTTGCCATTTTGTAATTGGACGAATCGTCCGCGCTTCGCGCCGACCCGAAAACGACCACCTTTCGCAGATGCTTGAATGGCGCGAAAACTTTCGCTGCGGCGCGCATCTCTTCAGCAGAACGGTTGATGAGTTTCAGATCTGCTACCGTCAGTTCGTCGCGTGCAATCTTCAGCGCAGTCGCAATCATTTCTTCGATCAGTGCCGAAGATTTTTGAGGAGCCCAATCTTGAACCAATCGTCTGATTCGCGCATCAAACGGTGCACCGACGCTCCAACGTCTTGTACTTGTTCTCCCTTGCGTCCGATCAATTGCTCGTTGTGGCGGTGCTTTCACGTGAATGGAATTTCCATTAAGCGGAAATCAAATCCTGAAGAATCTCGCGCATATGGCGGATCGGCAGCGAATAATGGCCTTCGCCCTGAATGAATCGCGCTTCGCAATTCGGTAACCGGTTCGCGATTTCTTTTGCCAGGCGAACGGCGAAGGCGCGATCTTCAATTCCATGCCAAAGCCGCACGGGCACGCTTACATCTTCGATCGCGAATCCCCACGGTTCGGCGTAAATCCGTGCGTCGGCCAATACGCCTTCCACCGAGCCGCGCCATGCGCGCCGTTGGCTTTCGAAGATCGCTTCAAAAGCTGCGTCGTCACGCAAGCTGGCCGCATCGCACGGGCGCAACAGCAGCATCTTTAGAAGCAACGGACGAAGCCGGATTGGCGCGCGGAACGACAAAAAGGGTCCCGCCAAGCGAAACAATTGCCGTAAGAGTCGAGGCCGATTGCGATAAAATGCCAGCATGTAGCGATAGAGCGGCAGTAATCCTTTGAAATCCTTTAGCTCGGCAAATGGAATCACTCCGCCGACGATAGCGATGGCGCGCAGTCGTTCGGGTATCGCGACCGCCGTCGCATACGCGTAAGGCGCGCCGCCAGAGATAGCTAGAATTCGGAATTCGCCAATCTCAAGATTATCAACAAGTCGCTTAACGAGGCATGGCCAGTCGCTCAGCTTGCGATCGAGTTGCATGCTCGAGCCGCTGATGCCCGGCCGGTCTGGTGAAATGATGCGAACACCGAGAGCGCGTGCCGATTCATCTGCGAGTTGCGCCATCGTGCGTGAACTCGGCCAACCGTGGCAGAATATTACCGGCACTCCACCTGGATCGCCGTATTCTTCGAACGCAAGAACGGCGCCGTCATGAAGCTCAACGATATTTTGCCTGTTCATCGAGCGGCCATCCTCTTTAGTGCACTTGTATTGCAAGGCATTAATGTGTAGGCCAAATTGTAGTTCGAAAACGATTCGCTGTTGGCAGCTTTAGTTATGGAAAATTATTCGCAACCTCCACCAGGGAAAATTTCGGAGCATGGCCACGGAATCGGTGCGCCGTCACGTGAGGAAGTAGAAAGACGCGCCAGAGAAATTGCCATGATCGACGAGCGCAATCCTGACGAGTTTACCGAGGCCGATTGGTCACAGGCGCGGCACGAACTGATGGGCGAAGAAAACAATGTGCCTCCCGAGCAAACTCCTGATAATGCTGAGATGACCGAAGAATGGAGCGTCATCGCCGGTTCAAAGGGCCATCGCGTGCCACGTCCCGGCACCGAGGAAGAGGAAACTGTTGGGGAACATCTCGTGATCGAAGGGATCGAGGAAGCAACTCACGATCAAATGCTCGAAGCGCGCCGGGAAGAACGCGAGCAGGAGGGAGAAAATCCTTGAGCGCGCCCGCAGTGGAAACCGCCTCCACAATCGCGGAGACGGAACCATTTCTTTTTTCCGCGAGCCGATCCCGCGTCGAACGCTTGCGCGATCGCTTACATCAAATCAGAAAGTTCACTAACAGGCTCTGTGCTGATCTCGAACCGGAAGATTGCGTCGTCCAATCCATGCCGGACGTCAGTCCGACCAAATGGCATCTGGCGCATACCACTTGGTTTTTCGAAACCTTTATCCTGAAGAAATTCGTCCCTGGTTATCGCGCAGAAATTCCAGAGTACGCTTACCTCTTTAATTCCTACTATAACGCTGCCGGCGACATGCACCGGCGGGATCTACGCGGGTTAATCTCCCGGCCGACTTTGAGCCAGGCGCTACGTTACCGCGCATCGATCGATTCACACATTGACGATTTACTTTCAAGTCCCGACGAAACTCTGGTCGATCAGATAGAGCCGCTTCTCGTGCTTGGCATGCATCACGAACAGCAACATCAGGAATTGCTCATCACGGATATCAAGCACGTTTTCGCGCAAAACCCCCTCTATCCTGTGTTTCGTGCTGGTAGGGCGCGATCGCCGAGCGCGTCGAAAAGTTCGACCGACGGATCCCCGAGCCGTCCCAACCGGTTTATAGAATTCGATGAACACATCGTTGAAATCGGCCACAACGGCGACGGATTTGCGTATGACAACGAAGGGCCGCGGCACCAAGCACTCGTTCCCGCGTTTTCCTTGGCTACGCGACCAGTGACAAACGGCGAATTTATCGCATTCATCGAAGGTAACGGCTATGGCCGCTCAGAATTCTGGTTATCGCTCGGCTGGATGACTGTGAACGAACAACACTGGAACGCGCCGCTTTACTGGATAAAACGCGACGATGCCTGGTGGAATTTCACACTCTCCGGTCTGCGCCCCATCGATCAATCCGAGCCTGTGACGCACGTCAGCTATTTCGAAGCTGACGCGTATGCTAATTGGGCTGGCACGCGTCTACCGACGGAGTTTGAATGGGAGCGCGCGGCATTGAGTTGTCCAATCGAAGGCAATTTCGCTGAGACCGAATTGTTTCATCCAGTGGCTGTCGCGTGCGATGTCGTAGGAGACAGACCGGGAAAAACTCTTCACCAAATGTTTGGCGATGTTTGGGAATGGACACGCAGCGCCTACTCGCCTTATCCCGGGTACCGCGCTGCTCCCGGCGCGCTTGGCGAGTACAACGGCAAATTTATGTGCAATCAATACGTCCTGCGCGGTGGTTCCTGCGCCACCTCCCGCACTCATATCCGCCGCACCTATCGCAATTTTTTTCAACCGGAAAAACGCTGGCAGTTCACCGGAATCAGACTCGCTCGCGACGCACAGTAAATCGTTACGGTCGGCATAAATGTTGCGCGTCAGTTCGACCACACAATGATCGGAGATTCAATCACAGCGCCGCCGCAAGTTTCCGCGCCAGAATCGGCGGATTTTCTGGCCGATGTTATTGCTGGTCTGTCGTCCAATCCGCGTACTATCCCTTCCAAATATTTCTATGACGATCGCGGCGCAGCGTTGTTTCAAAAAATCTGTGAGCTGCCTGAATATTACGTAACCCGCACCGAGATTGATATTCTGGATCGATGTCGCGCCGATATTGCGTCGCAACTTGGACCCAACGTCGA
>DASXYB010000181.1:0-2478 GCA_036502745.1 Candidatus Udaeobacter sp. | reverse complement strand
ACGGCACTTCGTCATTCGGGCTTCGACATTCATCATTGAGCTTCGTCATTTCTATCACTCGTAGCGGAGCGCTTCGATGGGATCGAGCGCAGCGGCTTTGCGTGCGGGATAAAAGCCGAAGAAAACGCCAACGGCTGCGCTGAATAGGAATGCAATTGCGATCGAGTTAATGGAGATCAGTGTTGGCCAGTTGGCGTAGATCGAGAGAACCCTGGACGTGGCAATGCCGCAGATGATTCCGATCACTCCACCAACGGAACTCAGTGTTACGGCTTCGATCAGAAACTGCGTGAGGATGTCGTTCCCGCGGGCGCCCACAGCCATGCGCACACCAATTTCGCGCGTCCGTTCGGTTACGCTCACCAGCATGATGTTCATTATGCCGATGCCGCCCACGAGCAGTGACACGCCTGCGATTGCGCCAAGCAGCACCGTCATCACCCGCGAAGTGGCAGTGGCGGCTTCAGCGATCTCCTGTTGCGTGCGCACAGTGAAATCATCGTCGCGGCCCGGGCGAATGTTATGCCTTTGTCGAAGCAACGAGATGATTTGTTGTTGCGCCGCTTCGACCTGGCGGCCGTCGCCAATCTGCGCGTTGATGTTGCGCAACGTGGTGCCACCGATCACGCGTTTCATCGCGCTGGTGTAAGGCATGATGACGATGTCGTCCTGGTCCACGCCCTGAGGACTGAGGCCTTTCGGCGTGAGCACGCCAAGAATCGTGAACGGCACGTTCTTAACCCGTAAAATCTGGCCGATCGGATTTTCGTTTCCGTAAATTTGCATCGCCGTCGTACGGCCAATCACGCAAACTTTGTTCGCGCTGCGCACGTCCTGCGCCGTAAACGGGACGCCATCACCCAGCGGCCATTGACGAATATCGAAGTAATCCGCTGATTCTCCATAGATCCGTGTGAACCAGTTTTGATTTCCAGCAGCAACCTGAGTTGTGGAAACAACTTCTTCGCTAACTCTGATTACACCGGGCACTTCACGCCGGATTGCTTCGGCATCTTCAATTTTCAATGTGCCCGCTCCGCCCCAACCGGTGCGGATTCCACTTGAGGTTGTGCTGCCGGAAAAAATCAGGATTACATTTTCTCCCAGACTAGCAATCTGTGCTTCCACTTGTGCTTTGGCGCCGTTGCCTATCCCAACCATCGCGATGACCGCGCCGACGCCAATGATGATACCGAGCGCAGTAAGTACCGAACGCATTTTGTTTCGGCGCAGCGCGCGGTAGGCAACGTTAAATGTGGGACCGATTCGCATGGACCTCGTGAATCGTTACATCGTGAATCGTCGGTTAGATCGGTTCCTCGTCGTCGCGGCCGTTTTGCAGCTGTACTTTCGCGTCCGAACGCTGGGTCACGAGCTGATCCTCCCGGATCAGCCCATCCCGCATAATGACGTTTCGCTTTGCATAAGCGGCGATGTCCTGTTCGTGCGTGACCATGATGATGGTGATGCCGTGCTCGTTGAGTCGTTGAAAAATCGCCATGATCTCGACGCTGGTGCGGCTGTCGAGATTTCCGGTCGGTTCGTCAGCCAGCAGCACCTCGGGATCATTGATCAACGCGCGCGCGATCGCGACGCGCTGTTGCTGCCCGCCGGAAAGCTGACTCGGAAAATGATCTTCACGACCCGACAGTCCGACCGATGCAAGCACGCGATCCGCTTTTTCTCGGAGTTGCGCATGTGACAGGTGTTGCGCGCTGTAAATCAGCGGTAGTTCCGCATTCTCGCGCGCCGATGTGCGACTTAGCAGATTGAAACTCTGGAACACGAAACCCAGCTTGCGATTGCGAATCTCGGCGAGCTGATCGCGATCGAGGCCGGAAACGTCTGCATCATCGAGGAAATATTGGCCGGAACTCGGCCGGTCGAGACAGCCAAGGATGTTCATGAGCGTCGATTTGCCCGAGCCGCTCGCGCCCATTAACGCGACGAATTCGCCTCGTTTAATCTCCAGCGAAACGCCGCGAACCGCTCGCACTTCCATTTCACCAGTGCGATAGATCTTGTGCACGTCAAGAAGCCTAACGAGCGTCCCGTTGTTCATCGCAGTTTGTTATTAACACCTCGCTTCAGCGAGGTGATTAACGACGGCTCTTCGACCGCGAACCGCTTCAGCGGTTTCCTCTAGCCAGCAGAAAACCGTTGAAACGGTTTGAGTTGTGTGGCCCGGGCTATCACCGCGCTGAAGCGCGGTGTTAATGAGAGGGTTTTGCATGGCACCGTTCGTTTGCGCGAAGTTCATCATGGCCGTTATGGAAATCTTCGGCCGCCGGAGAATGGGTTCGCGGGCGTGGATGCAGGCTGAGATTTTGCTGCGATCTCGGCGGTCACAACGCGATCGCCCTCCTTCAATCCTTCAACCACTTCGGTCACAACGCCGTCGCTAATTCCGGTTTTGATTTGCACTGGTGAAGGTCGGCTCCCGGACAAAACGTAAACCGTACGCTCGCTCGTCGTCCG
>DASXYB010000180.1:0-2328 GCA_036502745.1 Candidatus Udaeobacter sp. | reverse complement strand
ACGGGTGGTCAGAAGCGCTCGCCGACCAGCTCCGCGCTCCTAGCCCAGAGCGCCTTGGCGTGCTCCGGATCGAGGGCGTAGGGCCTGAGGCCGGGGCTCACCGGGCTGATCAGCCCTTCGGTGACCTGCGACACCTGACAGTCTTCGCAATAGCGGCCGCCGACCTCTTCGGCCGGGGCGACGAAGGCGGCCCAGACCGAGGTCGCGGCTCCTTGGGGATCGTCTTGAACGCGCGCCTTATGCCGCCGGTCGAACTCCACCGCGAACAGGATGTTCGCGGTCTTGGACCGGCCATAGGCGATCATCGGGTCATAGGTCGTGCGCTCGAAATTGGGATCGTCGAGGTCGACCTCCGAATAGCGGTTTCGCCAGACTTAGGATTCCGAAATCGTCAATTTCAAAGCGTTCCTTTCCGTTTCCACCGATCGCCGATTTACGGGAGAAAAACGCGATTTTTCAATTATGAGAGCCGCGTCGACGACCGATTTGATCGGGCGGTCTGGAACAGGTGCGTGTCGTGTAACTGCATTTGCGATTGAGCTTTTCGATTGCCAATTCCAGAAGCGCTTCCGTCAAGCAACTGACTCTTAACCATGCTCGCCACCTTGCGGACAACGCCGCATTACCGAATACGCTATCGATCACAATAACACATCTGATTACGCAGCGACACCGCTACGATGGTCCGATGACGAGTGCTACGCCGTTTACTAGCGATGGACTGACGTGTTCAACGCATCAGCGCCATCAATCGGCTGCGACTGGACACTTCCAGTTTGCAGAAGATGGAATGAAGATGTCTTTTCACCGTTTCAAGACTCAAACCAGCTTCATCGGCAATCTCCTGATTACTGCGCCCGTCGCATACCAAACGCGCCAAATTCTGTTCTCGACTCGTCAGGCGGACCAGATGCGACAACGAAGCGCTGCTGATTTGATATCCTGTCGCTGCCCTCGCCTGAAAACTCTCGAACTCGACGAGAAAATGCGGTCGCGCGAAGGCGGCCGAACCAATCTGTTTCAAACTGATCGTCGCGCGAAGATCACGTCGCGTCGGATGCCGAACTGTCTCGTCCCAAAAATTGGCTGGCGCGAGACCAAAAGAAGTCAGGTGTTCCCATCGCTTTTTGAGAACGCGACATTGATTGAGAACCTCAGGAGGAAGTGGAGCTTTCAATTTGATAAAGCGCGCTTCCGACGGCCCCCGTTGCCACACAGCACAAGACTCGGCTGCGGCTTGATTTCGATAGGCCAGCCTCAAATTCCATCGCAACAGAACTGTTGGTAATGGGACTCGGCGCATGAGTTGTTCAAGGGCTACTCGTACAGCCCGTTCGCGCGAGCGCGAATGCAGCCGGCGAAGTGCCGTTTGAAATTGAGCGTGGAGATAGCGAATCACTCTCATTTCGCCCGGTGACAGCTCGCCCTGCTGCTCGCTGCGCACGACAATGATTGCGGCGAGGAGGCGCCTGCTTTCCCAGAAGAATAAGCCAATGGCGCATCGGCCGTTTATTGGCACGATACAGTCCCGATAAAACGAAGACCTCCTAAAATGGCGCTCGTCTGAAAAAAAATCGTTAATGACTAGAACGTTCCGGTGCGGATGAGCGCTGAAATATTTCTTGATCGGCATGATCGGGAAGAAGCTACCTGGAAGTTTCTGCGTCGATTTGGCGATTCGCGGCAAAATAGGACTGTGTTGCAAGGTGAGGCCGATGAAACAGTTGGGAAGCGCCGCTTCGATTACATCTTGAACGCCTTTCCAAAACGAATCGACATCGATCGCCGCGTGCAGATGTAAGAGCGGTTTTTCCAGTGTGGGATCGAGAACCGATTGTAGTCTGGTAGTCGCTTTGGATCGCCGCTTCATTGCTTCGTTGCATTCTTAAGCTGCGATTATTTATCGCAAACCAAACGCTGAATGCGCGCTCTTGGGCGAAAAACTGAGCAAAGCAAAAATACAACTTAAGATACTTTGCAACGCGCGTTCTGAAGCGTTCGATTTTTTAGGGTTGTCAGCACTCATGCTGCGATCAAACAACTAAAAAGTTCAACAACCAACAATCGAAAGGAAATTACCTGTATGGAAACGCTCACGGTTGATAAAACGCAACAGAAGACGATGCAGCAACCAATTTTGGTCCCGCCGGGTGGAGGTGAAAAACTAAACATCGCAGGCAGTCCAATTTCTCACAAAGTGAAGAGCAAGGACACGAACGGAGTCTTTTCTGTTATGGAGTTTGTTACGCCGCCGGGAAAAGGTGTCGCTCTTCATGTTCACGAACGTGAGGATGAACTTGTTTATCTGTTGGAAGGGGAAATTGAGGT
>DASXYB010000179.1:0-4401 GCA_036502745.1 Candidatus Udaeobacter sp. | reverse complement strand
CGAGAATTACTCCGTCGATGTTACTCGTTGCTTTCATCCGGTCGACAATAGCTAACAACCCGGCGCGGGTATCTGTTAGAAATTTTCCGGGAACCAGTTCGCTGAAGTATTTGTCGTGGATGTAATCCTGGTCGTGGGAGTTCGGCGCAAGCAGCTCCATGCCGTCGCGCGCAAACACTTTCGGATAAAAGGTTGCCTGCATCGTGTAGCGGGTCCCGAACAAAGCGAGACGTTTCAGGTGTTGGGCTTTGGCCGCAGCGCGGGCCGCTTCGACAATGCTGATCAGCGGAATCGGTGACCTCGGCGCAATCTCATCGAACACGATGTGAGGCGTGTTCGCGGAGATTATTCCGAAATCTGCGCCCCCGCGCGCGAGTCTGTCGATGTTTTCAAGCAGGTAACTGGCCATGCCGCTCAGGTCGTTTGCGTCCATGAAGGCGAGTCCCTTTCTCAGGTCCACGCTAACGATAACGAACTCCGGATAATGCTCGTCGCCAGTGCGCTCCCGAAAAAGTGCGATTATCTTTTGGTAATAGTCGAGTGTGCTTTCCGGTCCGAGGCCACCGATCATGCCAAGCGTTTTCATTTGTAACCACGAATCGACACGAATAAACACGAATGGAAAGTACGACAAATCAGCATCACGAGTCGCTGACGAAGAGGCGCCGCGCATTCGGCACGCCGCGCTTACTGCGATTCGCGTTACTTTTATAGCAAACTGGCAGCGCTAAACATCCATGGATCCGTACG
The DNA here is from genome assembly GCA_036502745.1 of Candidatus Udaeobacter sp. Classification (GTDB taxonomy): domain Bacteria; phylum Verrucomicrobiota; class Verrucomicrobiia; order Chthoniobacterales; family UBA10450; genus Udaeobacter. The sequence goes on along the minus strand of DASXYB010000179.1, from coordinate 3,651 downwards.
CAAAACCAAAGGAGCAAGACATCGGCGCGCGTCGACCGAAGATCCGGCACGTATCGCAGATTGTGGAACCGCGAACCCGACGCGAGCGTCAGGCGGAGAAGCAAGGCGTAGCGGCCGAGCGTCGCGCTATCAAAAAGGCTGCGCGGCGACATTTAAAGGAGCAATTGCTGCGTGAACTGGACCAAAAGGACTGAATGTTCTGCACAAGAATTTCCCGAACCGCTTCGCTGTGGGAAGCGCGTCGCCTATAGCAGGGGAGTACTACAAAAGTTTGTGCCGTTGTCATTTGAGATAGTCACGTTACGATTGCGCGGGTGAAGCCAGCAGACTTTCTAATTATCGCTGTCCTGTGTGTTGCTACCAGCAGTGCGCGCGCGCAGTCGCCGCCTCAACGTAACCCAAACGTTTCAAACAAGGCGCTGATTACAAAGTCGACGCCGGGTATTAATACCGACGCTTTCAAGAACCAGAATGGCGGCGTGACGGCTGCGACGTTGCACAAGCTCGCCGACGATTACTACGCGTGGCGGAATGAGAATTACCCGGTCCGGAGCAGCGAGGCCGGACTTCACGCGTGGGACGATCGGCTGACCGATTATTCGCCAGCTAAAATTGCGGAGCGCGCGCAGCATGTGCGTTCGCTTTTGGACAAGGTGCGAGGGATGAAAACCGATAACTGGCCGAAAAACGAGCGGATCGACTGGATTCTTTTCCAAGCGCAGTTGGAGGAGGTCGCGTTCGGCGATCGCATCCTGAAATTCGAGTTCACAAATCCACAGGTTTACACGGGCGAATGCACGAACGCCATCTTCTCGCTGCTAAAGAAGGAATACGACACGCCGCGGAAACGCGCGCTCGCAGCCACTGCGCGTCTGAAGCAGATGCCGCCGCTCCTGAGAGAGGGCCTGAGCAATTTGGAAGACCCGGTGAAACTTTACGCACAGCTCGCGATTCAGTCTGCCCGCTCGATTGATCCGCTCTTGAACAACAGCGTCATGGCGCTGGACGTTGATCTCTCGCCTAACGAGCATAACGAGTTAGTGCAAGCGCGCGACGCAGCGCTCGTGGCTTTACACAGCTATGCCGATGAGTTGGAGAAGCGCCTGCCAGAAATGCGGGATTTCGCGCCGATGGGCGAAGTGAATTATGCCTACTATCTGAAACACGTTTTGCTTCTTCCGCTTAACGCCTCTGAGGTGGAGACCATCGGGCGAGCCGAGTTAGCGCGTTACCGCGCGATGGAGGCACTGCTTCCGGATCCAAAACTGGCGGATCCCGATCCAAAACGCGCTCAACACATCCCGCCCAATCAGGAATCGTTTCTGAAAGCGTACGAAAGCCGCGAGGCGGAAATGATCAATTTCTTGAAGGAGCACAATCTCGTTACGTTGCCTGATTATCTTGGCGCGTTTGAAATTCGACAATTACCGGAAGCGTTTAAGCCAACCAGCCCGGGCGGTTTCATGAATCCTCCCGGTGTGTACGACAAAGATTCAACAGGTTTCTATTTTATCCCCACTTACGACCCGGATTCGAAGAATTTTTATATTCGCGCTGCAATCGAAGATCCGCGGCCGATCCTTGGACACGAAGGCATTCCCGGGCATTTTCTCCAGCTCTCCATCGCAAATCACGTGAGCGATGAAATCCGTCGGCAGCATGAGGATAGCGTCTTCGTTGAAGGCTGGGCGCTGTATGGCGAGGAGATGTTGTCCCGCACCGGGCTGTACCCGAACAACTCACCGGCACAAGGCCAAATCCTGCGTCTGTCGCGATATCGAGCCGCGCGCATCGGCGTTGATGTAAATTTGCACACAGGCCGGTGGACGTTTGAAGACGCGGTAAAGTACTTCATGGAAGCCGGTGGTCTCGATCGCGAGGCAGCGGAAGGCGAAGCAGCCGGTGCGGCGTCAAGTCCGACGCAAAAAATCAGCTACATCACAGGCAAATGGCAGATCATGAATCTGCTCGGCCGTTACAAAGATAAGCAGGGCGAGACTTTTCGGCTTGGCCAATTTCATGATGACCTCATCAAAAATGGCAGTCTGCCAGTTTCCGTTGTCGAATGGATCCTGCTCGACGATCCCACTTCGGTGCAGCAGACAATGAAGTGAATTTACGGTGCCCTGTGTGGGATCTCGTGGCATCTCACAGATAACAGAGCTGGTAGAAAGTAAGCGGCGGCATTGTCCGCGCGGCAGAAGAGCAAAGCCTTTCAGCAACTACCGAGCCGCGGTGCTCGACCCTTGACACTTAGGGCCGCTTCGGCGCAAGATCGGCGACTGAAAGGATTGCCATATGAATTCGACGCTTGTGTCCCGAAACATTCTTCTCTGTGCCGCCGCGATTTTCATTGCGAGTTGCGGCACCGCGACGTTCACAAAAAGCGGAAGCGACGCTACCATCGAAAGCCTCCGCAGTTTCCACCTCGCGTTCATCGACGAGTTTGCCGTGCCCGGAAAGAAATTTAACGCCACCGCGTTCAACGCCAACGTCAACGAAGGCAACGCAAAATTTCAGCAGGCCATCGCCGATGATAAATTCACCGCGCGTCGTCCGGTATTTGTCGATCTTAAGGCGCAGTTCGACGCTGATGCTGCACATTTAAAAAGCAAAGCCAGCCACGGAAAAGTCACGCCAGCCCTGGCCGGTGAAATGAAAAAAGACGTTAACAAAATCTACGATCATGCCCTCGGGCGGTAAGAAAAAGCACAAGAAGCCTTCGCGGAAAAAATCCGAGCTCGATTCCGCGCTTGATCAGGTCGGCGAGGAATCGGCGGCGGCGGCAATAAAAGAATTTCAAGATCTGCTCGGCGAAGCAAAGGGCGACACCAGTGCGTTGGTCCGGCAAAATGCAGAGGAACTCGAACGTCGTCTTGTCCTTTTAAAAAACCGCGAGATCGATAAGGAAGATTTCGATTATTTCGTCGAAAATCAGAAACGTGATTTGCGAGCGTATATCGATAGCCAGCCGGCGCAATCACAGGAACACGCCGAAAAAGTAACGCTAAAGGTTCTGGAAATAGCTGCGACGAAAGTAGTGCCGCTGCTGATCATGATGATCTAGGGCAGCCCTTCGCGCGAAGTGCTTTAAAGTGCGAGGCGTCCTCACATTGCTTTTGAAATTGATCGGCAATCCTCCGAAAGGCGGCGCGAGGACGCGCACGCACTCCAAAGCTTCGCAAAATAGAATGATACTTTTAGCGCAAGCGCTTCATGAGCTCGCGCAAGCGCTCGTGCGGAAGCGCTTCCACATGGTGATTATCGCGGCCGGTCATTGAGTCGTTGTCCACCAGTCCATTAATGACTGCTTCCTCGGTCGCCTGCACCACGCCTGTGAAAATCGGATCCATCAAATCATTCGGAATTGTTTGAACGGTGTGCGTCACTTGATCCGGGTTCGTGACGTTTGGATTCGCCGTTGAAAAGGCAATAAATAAGTCCCCAGAGCCGTTTCCAGAAACTGTTCCAGTCCGCGCAAGGCCAAGGGAGACGCGTCTTGCCAGGCGTTTTAACTGGTTAGGCAATAATGGCGCATCGGTCGCTACGACAGCGATGCAAGAACCGCTCTCTTGCTTGTAGACTTCACCGGGAATCTCTTTGCCCACCGGAACGCCGGCGATCACGAGCTGCGATCGCCGCCCGAAATTG
>DASXYB010000178.1:0-6561 GCA_036502745.1 Candidatus Udaeobacter sp. | reverse complement strand
TGGTCTGTGTCCGATAGATTCAACGATTTAACGGCGTCGAAGCAATTCGTGTTCATTCGTGTGTATTCGTGGTTAACATTCGCCGATGGCTGCGGCTGATGACCGGCGAATGAGCACCCGCGCGACGGGTGTGGTCGGCATCGCCATTCTCTCGAGCCGCCTCCTCGGTCTGATTCGCGAGACGGTGTTTGCCGGGCTGTTCGGCGCGGGAAGAAATCTTGACGCATTTCTCATGGCATTTCGGTTGCCGAATCTGTTGCGCGATCTATTCGCCGAGGGCGCGCTTTCGACGGCGTTCATCACTACGTTCTCGAAAAAGATCGCGGTGGAAGGCGATCAATCGGCCTGGCGTCTGGCGAACAAGGTCGCCACGCTCACGGCCGTGTTCATGAGTGCGATCACGTTGCTCGGCATCGTGTTCGCACCGCAATTAGTGGATCTGTTGACGTGGGGAAGTTGGTCGCCGGACAAAACCGAGCTGACGATTTCACTCACCCGGATCATGTGGCCGTTCATGCTGATGGTCTCGCTCGCAGCGCTGGTGATGGGAATGCTGAACGCGAAATATGTGTTCGGTCCGCCAGCCATGGCGTCGAGTTATTTTAACTTGGGCTCGATCATTGGCGGCGTTGCGATCGGTTATTGGATCGATCCGCATTTCGGCTCTCGCTCGCTGGTAGGTTTGGCGATCGGCACACTGATTGGCGGAGCATGGCAATTAATCGGGCAATTTCCATCACTGTGGAAAGTCGGCTACAGATTTCATCCCGATTTTCACTGGCGCGATGAAGGCGTGCGCACCGTGCTCACCTTAATGGGACCGGCGGTCATTGCCGCGAGCGCGGTGCAGGTGAACGTACTGATCAACAGCGGATTTGCGGCGAGTCTCGGCAATGGCCCGGTGAGCTGGCTCAACATAGCGTTTCGTCTAATGCAATTGCCGTTGGGAATTTTCGGCGTAGCCATCGGCACTGTAACGTTGCCGCTCGTGTCGAAGAGTGCTGCGCTCGGCAACACGGCTGAGTTTCGGGCGACGCTGGCGCGCGGGATGCGGCTGGCTTTCTTGTTGACAGTTCCTTCGGCGATTGGGCTGGCGATGCTCGCTTCGCCGATCATCAGCGTGATTTACCAGCACGGACGTTTCACGGCGGAGATGACGCGGCAAACTGCCGGGGCGTTGCAATATTACGCGATCGGGCTTGTGGCGTATTCGGCGCTAAAAGTGTTGACGCCGGCATTTTATGCCATCGGCAAGCGCAACACGCCAATGGTAGTGAGCTTTCTCGCAATCGGGGCGAATCTGTTTCTCAACTGGTTGTTTACCTTCCGCCTCGGATGGGGACACCGCGGCCTCGCGTTTTCAACGGGCCTTGTTGCCACGATCAACTTTCTTTTGCTCTACACACTAATGCGTCGGCACACGCGACGGCTCGAAACGCGCCAGATGCTCGTCGCGCTCGGCAAAATTTGTGTCGCCGGGGCGCTGCTGGCGTTGATCTGTTGGGCCGCGAATTATCTCTGGCTGGATGCGTGGTGGGACATGCGCTTCTTCCAAAAGTTGGCAATACTGCTCGCGACGATTGCAATTGCCGGAGCCGGATTTTTCGGCACGGCATTTTTTCTGCGCATCAGCGAAGTGCAAGACATCATGGATGTTTTCCGGCGGCGCTTTCATTAACACCGGCTTTTAAGCCGGTGCTAAAGCATCAGGTTTAAGGAAGCCGTTGAAACGGCTTGAACATTGCGGCGCGAAGCACCGGCCTGAAGGCCCGTGTAATGAGAGCTGCCTCTGGCTGTAGCGTGCGCTGTCTCAGCGCATTGATGTGGGCGCATATCCGCCGGGACTGGACTCTACAATCCGATTGCCTGCTCGAGATCTTCAATCAAGTCGTCGGCGTTTTCGAGGCCGATTGACACGCGTAACAAACCGTCGGGCGAGGTTGTGCCCGGCCCTTCGATGGATGCGCGGTGCTCAATCAAACTTTCTATACCACCCAGGCTTGTCGCCCGAATAAAAATTTTCGTTTTCGCCGCTACCGACATCGCCGCGTCGAAGCCATCTTTCACTTCAAGAGACAGCATCCCGCCAAACTCCGACATCTGTCGGGCCGCGATCTTGTGCGCCGGGTGCGATTGCAAACCGGGATAATGCACGCGCGCGACTCTCGGATGTTGCGCAAGGAACTCCGCGATTTTCATTGCGTTCTCCGAGTGCGCCCGCATGCGCCACGGCAATGTGCGCATCCCCCGGAGGATCAGCCAGCAATCGAAAGGCGAGGGGACCGCGCCTCCTTCATATTGGATGCCTCGGATTCGCTGAAAAAATTCATCATCCTTTTTCGCCACGACGATTCCTCCCAGAACATCACAATGCCCGCCAAAATATTTGGTTGTTGAATGAAGGATTAGATCGGCGCCGAGATCGAATGGTCTTTGCAGCACTGGCGCCCATGTGTTGTCACAAACGAAAATCGCGCCGGCACCGTGTGCGATCTCAGCGAGCGCGGCGAGATCGACAATTTTCAGTAGCGGATTGGACGGAGTTTCGGCCCAGGCCAGTTTTGTATTTCGCCGCAACGCTTTCCTCACCGCAGCTAGGTCGCTCATGTCCACGAAATCCGCCTCCAGTCCCCACCGCACAAAAATTTCGCGGATCAATCGTGACGTGCCGTAGTACGCGTCGATATGCGCGAGGACGTGATCGCCAGGTGATAATGCCTGCAAAATCGACATGGCTGCGCCAGTTCCAGAGGCAAAAGCTGCGGCCGCTTCGCCGCCTTCAAGCATGCTCACGCCGCGCTCAAGCGTTTTCCGATTTGGATTGTCGTTACGCGAGTACATGAACCCGCGCGAGTAGGTGCCCTCGACATCGCGCTCAAACGTGGTGGACAGATAAATCGGAGCGGCCACTGCTCCGGTTGCGGGATCCACCTCGTGTCCCGCGTGAACGGCTACAGTTTCGATTTTCATTTGCGGACATTAGCCGTGTTCATGCGGACTTGTCGATCCTTCGAGTAGCGTCAGATGTCTGGCAGCACACGCGGCTCGCGCACTACCGAGCGCGTCTCTGGATCGCAAACTTTTTCAAGTGCATAGGCACACTGTTGGATCGCAGCTCCGGAAAGATCGTTTCGGCGAGCCGCCGAAACCAGCACGCGAGCCGCGTGCGCTCCCCAGACCTGCGAATGTCACCGTAGTCCAAAGTTTCGCAGTTGACGACGCCTCGTGCTCAGCGCAAATAGCAGCTTCCAATGGATGCCGAGTCTTGCGCTGACACAGCCGCACACACGATTTACGACGACGAAGTTTTCCGGATGGCTTGCGAGCAGTTTCGAGTCATCGCTGATTACCTGAACATCGACAAAAGCGATCGCGAATGGGCGACGTACCCCAAACGCGCCGTCGCCGTGACGCTGCCTGTGCACATGGACGACGGGAGCACCAGAGCTTTCCAGGGTTACCGCGTCCAACATCATATCGCATTGGGGCCGACCAAAGGCGGGACGCGATTCGCTCTTTCGCTATCGATGGGCGAAACGGCAGCACTGGCGATGTGGATGAGCTGGAAATGCGCGCTGGCGCAGTTGCCTTACGGTGGCGCGAAGGGCGGCGTAGCCGTTGATCCTACGAAACTATCGAGAAGGGAACTCGAGTCCGTGTCGCGCCGTTACATGCAGGAGATGATTCCATTTGTCGGTCCACACACCGACATCATGGGCCCGGACATGGGCACGAATGAGCAGATTATGGCGTGGTTCATGGACACCTACTCAGTTTATATGGGCTACGCGGTGAATGAAATCGTTACCGGCAAGCCGGTCGCCATTGGCGGGACTGAAGGCCGGCGTGAAGCGACTGGTCGCGGCGTCGTGTATCTCGTCGAGCGTGCCATGAACATGTTGAAGCTGGATCCGGAAAAATGCACCGCGATCGTGCAAGGATTCGGCAATGTCGGTTCCGTCGCAGCTTTGTCACTGGCTTACAAGAGCGGCGTCAAAGTTGTTGGGATCAGCGATCACACCGCGGCGATTTACAATCCGAAAGGGATCGACGTTAAAGCAGCTGAGCAACACATGATCAAGAAAGGGAACCTGCGTGCGTTCGCTCAGGATGATCATGTAAATCCTAACGAGTTTCTAACGCTGCCGTGCGATATTCTTGCTCCGTGCGCGGTCGATCGCGTGATTACCGCGAAAAATGCCGACCAAATTAAGTGCCGCATCCTTGCCGAAGGTGCGAACGGCCCGACCACGCCCGATGCGGATCTAATTCTCGACCAGCGTTGGGATGAAGTCTTCGTGATCCCGGACATTCTCTGCAACGCTGGCGGCGTGATCGTTTCATACTTCGAGTGGGTGCAAGGTCTGCAGGCGTTTCTGTGGTCGGAGTCAGAAGTGACGGACAAACTTTTTCGCATCCTCGAGCATTCGTTTGTGCAAGTAATCAGACGCGCGAAGGATCACAGGGTGTCGCATCGCACAGCCGCGATGGCGATCGGTGTGGAGCGCGTCATCAAAGCCAAACAAGTGCGCGGCCTGTTCCCATGACGCAGGAAGTTTTGATAGGTAGCGGCGATTGACCTCAATCGCCTGCTGCGATACGCACAGTAAGGCGGTTCGGTGAACCGCCCCTAACAAGCGATGAAATTTTCGCACACCGAAGAAGACCGTGAAGGTCGACATCTCGATATTCTGACTGACGAAGATGAGGGCCTCCGCATCATCATCTCGCGTGTGGGTGCTGAACTGATCAGCATGTCGCGAATCAACGAAGCCGGCGAGTGGATTGGCTTTCTTTACCGGGACAACGACTTGACTGCACCAGTTGAAGGCTGGTCAAATCACGCCACGGTTATGGGTTATTATCTGCATCGACTCAAGAATGGCAGAACTCTATATCGGGGACACGAAATCAAGGGTGGGACTCACGGTTTTCTTCGCACAAAGACATGGCATCTCGCCGGATCTTCCACTGAGGGGAGCGGCGCCTCGCTAAAATATCGAGTTACTCCGGACGATTTTTCACTAGTCGACTATCCGCTGAAGGTGAATGTGGATCTCACTTACGAGATTGGCGCTAACGGGGTGGTTGTACTGTTTGATTTTCGGAATCATGAAAGCGAGCTGACGGCACACGTGTCATTCGGATTACATCCAGGCTTCGGCGCAACTTCGTTCGAGACCTTTCACTTACAAATGCCGCGTGGATTGTACCGCCGATATTTTTCGCCCGGCAATTACTTGTCAGGCGAAACGCGCGAGATTGAGTTTCGCGGCGGAGAAATGCCGTTTCCCAGAGAGGAGTTACCGGGTTCGGTGATCCTAGAATTAGCGGATGTGCCGCGACGACTGTTTTCCTATGTCGATCCACCAAGCGGTCGCTGGGTGACGCTGGACCTGACCGGCGTGCCGTACCTGACGCTGTGGTCGGACGGCGGGCCATTTCTCTGCGTCGAGCCGTGCTGGGGATTGACCGATCATCACGAGCAGCGCGCATTCGAGAAGAAACAAGGGATCCAAACCATTCCGGCCGGCGGCGAATTGCGCACCTCGTTTAGCATGACTCCGCAATTTGCTTCGTGCGATTAGCACAGAATGTGCACAAGGCGCGGCGGTCTCCAGTTCGCCGACTCGATCCATCAGCAATCAAACGACAAAGGGGATGATGCATTTGACGCGTTGTTGATAGGCCCGGTATTGGTCGCGGAATTGTTGGAGCATCAGTTTTTCCTCGTCGCGAAGTTTAATCCAGAAACTCGCAAACATTAGAAGTGTGCCTAAAAACCCGGACCAACGTCCTTGCGACAGCGCAGTCGCAAAGAACATGGCGAGTATCCCAGTGTAGATTGGATGGCGCACGAATCGGTACGGCCCGCGCTGCACAAGTTCGTGTTCCTCTTTCAATGTCACCACGCCGCTCCAGTTGCGCCCAAGAGTAACCCTTGCCCAAATCGCGAACGCCAGGCCAACAACGCACAAGGCTGCGGCCGCGCATGCGATCGCTGTCGAATCTGGAATAATCCGGAAACTCAGCGCGTACGGCAGTTTCCGACTATAGATGAGCAGAAGGCAAGCAACCACGAGCAACACCCAATAGCGCAGCCGCTGGGTCTGCGTTTCGCGATACACCGTGCGCTTGGTCGATGCGGCGGCTATCAACCAGACTGCAACAAACACCAGCCAGCAACCGCTGATGATATCGAGGCCTAACGAATACGCCTGCACAAGTAATAGTTTACCTGAAAATCTTCGTGTCGAGTTTTCCGCCGTAGTCTTGGCGAAGGCGGATTCGTGGTTGAATGTCTCGGTTATGGCTGGTTTTGCTTCGCTTCGCGCTCTTCTCAATCAAGCAATTGATTACGCGGGAATGTTTCCGCCTTGCGCCCTGCCGCTCGAACCAGCGTTGCGGAACCACGCAGGCTATGTGCGTTCGCCAGAAGCCTACATACTGAACGGCTTTGTTCTGCCCGTCGGACAATTCAACGCCGCAACAAAGTTCATTTCACAGTTCGATGCTACGCATCCGCTCCGCGTCGCCGCGCTCGGACCGAAGATCGCAAAC
>DASXYB010000177.1:0-1756 GCA_036502745.1 Candidatus Udaeobacter sp. | reverse complement strand
TTGGCCCCGTATTTCTTGTCCTTCCATTGATTTTTCGCTTTCGGAATCGAAACGCGAAGCGGACGTGATCGAACGCGAACGAAAAGCCGAGCAGGAGATCCGCGATTTCATCGAACAACGCAATCTCGACCTTTGCGCCATCATCCTCGAGCCGATCCAGGGCGAGGGAGGCGACAATCATTTTCGCGGTGAATGGCTGCAAAAACTGCGAACGATTTCCGACGAAAACGATATCCTGCTGATTTTCGACGAAGTGCAATGCGGAATGGGCGCCACCGGCCGCAATTGGTGTTCCGAACATTTCAATGTCCTGCCCGATCTGATGGCGTTTGGAAAAAAAGCGCAGGTCTGCGGTGTGATGGCTGGCCCGCGCCTTGATGAAGTGAAAGACAACGCGTTTCGCTTGCCCAGCCGTTTAAATTCGACATGGGGCGGAAACTTCACCGATATGGTGCGCTCGACGCATTATCTTCGCATTATCGAGCAGGAACGTCTGGTTGAGAACGCCGCGAAGGTAGGTGCTTATTTCCTCAATCAACTGCGCGACCTGCAAATGGAAGAGCCGCTGATTTCCGCCGCGCGCGGCCGCGGAGTATTTCTCGCGTTCGATCTTCCCGACGCGAAAACGCGCGAAGAATTTTGGCACGGCTGTTTCGACCTCGGTGTTTTGACGCTGCGCTCCGGCGAGAACTCGATCCGCTTTCGTCCCACGCTCGACATCACTCCCGAAGTGATCGATGAAGCGATCGAATTGATGCGCAAATATTGCCGGCAGCGAAAATGATTTTGGTATGGCGCGACCGCCGGGCGCGCCGCGATGTGACGGGCGGCCCGGCGGTCCGTCCCTACCGTTGAATATGAAAACACCTCTCGAAAAACTGGGTCTTACCGACGACAACGCCGGCGTGTTCGATGGCGAATGGCGCGGCGGCGGCCCAACGATTGACAAAATTTCGCCGATCGCCGGCCGGCGAATCGCCGGCATCCGCACTGCTTCCGATGACGATTACAACAAAGCAGTTTCGCGTGCGCATGAAGCCTTTTTGAAATGGCGCGTCACACCCGGTCCGGTGCGTGGCGAGACAGTTCGCCGCCTGGGCAACGCGTTGCGTGAATCGAAACACGAACTCGGCCAGCTTGTGACGCTCGAGACAGGGAAGATCATCGCCGAAGGCGAAGGCGAAGTGCAGGAGATGATCGACATTTGCGATTTTGCCGTCGGTCAGTCGCGAATGCTTTACGGCCTAACGATTCAATCGGAACGCGCCAGCCATCGATTGATGGAGCAATGGCACCCACTCGGCGTAGTCGCAGTGATAAGTGCGTTCAATTTTCCCGTCGCGGTTTGGTCGTGGAATGCGGCGCTCGCTGCCGTGTGCGGCGACGCCACGATTTGGAAGCCTTCGGAAAAAACGCCGCTCACCGCAATCGCGGTCACGAAAATTGCTGAGCGCGTTTGTCGCGAGACTGGCGCTGATCCGGCGATCTTTACGCTGCTGGTGGGCGATCGGAAAACGGTCGGCCAAAAACTTGCAGACGATCCGCACATTCCGTTGGTATCGGCTACCGGGTCCACCTATATGGGATTTAATGTCGCCAAAGCGGTCAACGGACGGCTGGGGCGAACGATCCTGGAACTCGGCGGCAACAATGCGCTGATCGTCACCCCGAGTGCCGACCTGGAGATGGCGGTGCAATCGATCTTTTTCGGCGCCGTGGGTACAGCGGGACAGCGTTGCACTTCGACACGCCGGGT
>DASXYB010000176.1:0-7611 GCA_036502745.1 Candidatus Udaeobacter sp. | reverse complement strand
GAGACGTTCGTCTCGCAAGATATCGAGTGTCTGGTTTTCCACGGCAGCCGGCCGCAATTTGAAATTGATGAACCCGGCACCGGCGATGACAGGCGGCTCGGACACGTCGCTAACATCCAATTGTGTTACGATCTTTTCTGCGACAGCCCGGGGATTTTCACCGCGCTGCTTCCCAACTATAAGCGCAACGTTGGTCTGGTAATCGCCAAACCGTGGGTCGGTCGCCTGCGTCAACTCACCAGCCGCAGGAAAGCCGGCGCGCCTTAGCCCCTCCGAAAGCTTGTTTGTTAGTAACGACTGGAACGTTTGCATCGGGACGCGTAGCTGCTTTCCTGTGGGAAGCGCGGCGCGTGACGTGCGGGCCGCGTCGCTCACAGAGCGACGGCTACAAAATTACGAGCGCTCGCGAAACACCGCCAAAATATCCTCAGCGGATTTCGCGCTGGCGAGACTTTCGCGCACGGAACGGTCATTCAGAAATTTTGCTATGGAAGCCAGCGTGCGCAGATGCGTTTGAAATTGATTTTTCGGTACGATAAAAAGAACAACAAATTTCACGGGCGCATTATCCAAAGCGTCGAACTCGATGCCTTTGGTGGACCTTCCGAACGCAGCCACCACTTCGTCGAGCCGATCGGATGAACAATGCGGTATGGCAATTCCGAATCCGATGCCCGTGCTCATTGTCTCCTCCCTTTGCTTTAGCGCGGCCAGAATTGGATCCCGATCCGCGGACTTAATTTTCCCAAGGCTAACAAGCAGATCGATCAACTCAACGATACCCGACCAACGCTCCCTAGCTTTCATCTCGGGAATGATTTGCTCGGCAGAAAGTAAATTGGCGAGGGACATGCAGGTGCTCCGTGCGGGAGGCCAAGCTTAGCGGCAGCGCATAGCTTGACAAGCGCGTTTTCTGAAGCGCCGACTCCTAGTTATCTTCGCGAATTTTGTAATTCAAACGCCGTGACAGCAGCCACCGCACACCGAACATGTCGACGGTGGCGCGCACTGCACGATTGCCTAGACCGTATTTGGTTTGACCAAATCGTCGGGGCCGGTGGTTCACCGGAATTTCCACCAGCCGGTACCCTGCGTCTTTGATTAACGCAGGAATGAAGCGATGCATGCCTTTGAACGGAAACAACGCTGTTACGCAGTCGCGTCGCATCGCCTTAAGCGTGCAACCAGTGTCGCGCACGCCGTCTCTTGTATAACGGCTACGAACAGCGTTGGCGATTCGGCTGGTGAGCCGTTTCACACGCGTGTCCCTGCGTAGTGCGCGGTAACCGCAAACCAGATCAGCACCGCGTGAAATTTCACCGATTAATTTTGGAATATCTGCGGGATCGTTTTGCAAATCGCCGTCGATTAGAACGACAATTGCCCCGCGCGCCGCTTGCAGCCCGGCGAAAATCGCGGCGCTTTGCCCGGCATTTTTTTCGAAACGGATTACTCGCAAATTCGCCCCACCTTCAATTCGCTCCACGGTGTGATCAGCCGACCCGTCATCCACAAAAATCAATTCATGATCGATGGCTCTGAGTGCTGCTCGTAGCTCAGCTTGCAGGATCGGGACATTTTGTTCCTCATTGAAGACGGGCACGATCACAGAAACTTGGGGTGAGCTTGCAGTCTGGTTCATGGCGACTTTCCCAAGATGACGTGAAGTCGTATCGCAGCCGTGTCACTCCGGGCGAAGTCGAGCAGTCCCGTTGCATTACATTTAAAGCTTCGCCGCGGAATCCTTCGACTGCGCTTCGCTTCGCTCAGCATAACTCGTGTTGAGAGGTCGTGAGGACAGCTTCTCATAGCGGAAGTGTCCGATAACTTCGACAGAGAAATGCCTGCCAAATCCGCATCACCTTTCCGTAACGCGACACTTCGATCGTTCGCACTAGCTCGGCGGACTGAAACGCCGCCTGGATGTTGCGAGGCATGCGTTGCTTTTCCCCAGCCCTGATAAAAAGCGCATCTCGTCCGACGAACAAATTGATGCCGCTCTCTTCAGTGTAAACCTCCCCCTCCGGCAGTTCCGTCCCAGGTTTTACTTCCACAAATTCATCGTAGCGCGGCCAAAACGAAAACTGATTCACCATGTCCTGCGACTCAGGAATGTAAACGGGCGGATGGCCCGGGCCTTCAATTCGTTTGTCGCGCAGATAAAATGAAATTTCCGACGCGCGATCGCGAGCGTCAGCGATGAGGAAAAGTTTTTCGCCCAATTGCGCTTCGAGATCGTTGCGTATTTTTTCCACCGCCTCGGTCGCGCTTTTCCATCCGCGCATCCGATCACTTGGATCGCTGCGCGACAGTTGGTAACCGGCCACGCGCAGCAAATCTGTGTTCAACGCGACCACGCTCATCATCAATCCCACCAAAACAGCGATGCAGGCGCATGTCCGTAAAAACGCGTTCGCCTGAAGGCGATCCCACCAGAAATACGTCGCGACCAATCCGAAACCAAAAAAGGCCAGACCATCCCAGTTCGGCGCGGCGCTCTTGTTAAGTGATAGGAGCAAATAAAAACCGAACACCGGCAAACCAAACCACATTAAAAACAGAACTTTGAATTGCTGATTGATGCGCCGCCAACTTGCAATTACACCCCAAACCAATGCCAGAAACAGCAGCGGCGAATAAACGATGAAGTGTTGCCCAAGAAATGAGAGCACCTCGGTCGGGTGAAAGCCAAAGCCGCGATCGAGATTTCCCCGTGAGCGCAAATGCGCCAAGGTGATCCAGGCGTGCTGCGCGTTCCAGACGATCGGCGGAATCGTGCAAAGAACGAACATCCCAATTAGCAAATACACACTGCAGCGTTTGAACTCGCGCCGTAGCCGTGGCACGAGCGCCAGTACAACTAACACGGAAATTAATTCGAACGCGTTCGTGTACTTACAGAGAAACCCCAGTCCGATCAGCAGACCCGTAACCGGCCAGTACCATGAAAAGCTCGGATTCTTTTCCAAGGCGAGCCAGAAGGTAAACATCGCGGCGATCCAGAAAAAAATCGATAGCACATCGATCGTCATCACGGTCGCGCCAATGTTGAAAATGGGCGTGGCATTCAAAGCAATGACTGCCCACAAACCAGCTATGGCGCCGAACAAACGGCGCGCAAAATAAAAAAGGAGCAGACTTGTGGCCGCTGCGAACACGGGACTAAAAAAGCGAACACCGAACTCGTTCGCACCAAAAACAGCGGTGCTCGCGCGTATGACAAAAGCGATCCCAGGTCCTTTGCTGAAATAGGCGGGCGCCAGTCGCTCCGACCACATCCAGTAATGCGCTTCGTCGAAGGAGAGATCTGTCGTTGCCAGAAGTGAAAAACGAATCGCGGTTAGCACCGCAATAAACAGCCAGACCGCGCGCGTGGTGCTCATATTGCGCGTAGCGGCTCGCGTGGGGGCCGCGCCGTACCGTTCAAATCACCGAGCAAACTCGGATGCCGTGCAAACAGACCTGGCATCCATTTCCGGGCCGCGATTCTCCAGATTAATTCGAACAAGCTGAGCAAAAGCAATGCTTCAGCGATTCCGAGAAAGAGCGTCGCCACTACGTCGGTGGGCCAATGCGCACCAAGGTAAATTCGCGAATATCCAACGGCTAGAGCGACAAACCAGTACAACCAGCCGCGGCGCCGGTAAAACAAAGTAGAATACGTCGAAGCGATTGTGTTGTTTACAGTGTGCCCAGACGGAAATGAGGGTCCAGAGCGGGTGCGATCCGATGAGTCAGAAAATCGAATGATCGGTTTTTTGAAAAGAGTAAAAAACTTTGGTCGGGCGTTTTGTAACTGCACCATTCGAACACTCTGAACGTGTTTTGGCCGCTGACGGCCCACGCTGGATTTTAATGTACTCGTGACCAGCCCCGCGATTGCCAGAGAGATGCCGAGACAGATAACTAACGCGCGCGCTTTGAATCCGCCGAAGATCAGCGCACCCATTCCAATTGCGATAAGGAAAGGCTTCCAAATTTGAGAATCGCTCAATCCCGCCATGAACAAGTCAAGAGCCGCATTCGTCCATTGTTGGTTAATGGCGTGAAAAAGGGACTGCTCCATGCGAATAGGGATCAATCGGATTTAAGGTTTACTCGCAAGCCTTCTAATAAACAAACGCGGTCCAATGACGAACCACGAATGACGAATGACGAACTAAGCTCAGATTCCCGAACGACGAACATGCGATCGAACGTTTGCCATTTCTCATTTGGATGTCGTCATTCATTCGTCATTGGTCATTGGTCATTCGTCATTTCCATGACGTTCGCAGTCCTCTCAGTTTTCGCCGATCCAGCGCCTTCCGCTAAAGACATTCTCGATTCGGTTCGCATGGTTGAGTCACGCCAGCAGATCGATCTCCAAGGGCAGCTTCGTCAGGATGACACGGTGATTCCGTTTCGCCTGATGCAAAATGGTCCCTTAATTCGGTATACGTTCGCAGATCCGGATGAAACGCTTGAGTTGCGGCTCGGAGAAAACAGCTCACGCCTCGAGTTCGTAAGCGACGCCGGAACGGAAAAAGTGGGGGCATCGAAACTCCAAGAAAAAATTCGCGGCACAATTGTGTTGTACGGAGATCTTGCATTCAAATTTCTCTATTGGCCTACCGCGCGCGTGCTAGGCGAGGAAAATGTCCGCACCAGGAAATGTTGGAAATTGCAGTTACGCGCACCCTCGCACGAGTCGCCGTATTCGAACGTGTTGCTGTGGGTGGACAAGGCGAGCGGCGCGCTGATGCGAATGGAGAGCTACGACTGGGAGGCGAAATTAATCAAACGCTTCGAGGTCGTGTCGGCGCAGAAAATCGAGCGCCGTTGGTTCCTGAAACAAATGCGCGTCGAACAGTTCGAGCCCGGCACGAACCACGTCGAGGGGCGCGCCTATCTGGAAATTAAAAAGTAGGGCATGCGTCCTTGCCCGCTACGGCGGGCCAGAGGCTTGCGGTACTCTAATGAGGCTGGTGCTGATCGGATTTCGCGCCGCTCACAACGAGCCGCCGACCGAGAAATTCCTTGTCGTGCAATTCGTCCACCGCGCGTTTCGCCTCGTCGACCGTCTGCATTTGCACAAACGCAAAACCCTTCGAGCGCTGATTGTGCCGATAGCTTACAACCTCTGCGTTTTCCACGTGTCCAACGCCGTTGAACAATTCGAAGAGATCGCTCTCGGTGGCGTCGAAAGACAAGTTGCCAACGTAGAGACGCGGCGACGTGACTTCAACCCGTTCTGGCTTGCGCGCAGAACGCGATGATGGCTGCGTGCCATTGGGCGGTTGTGGCGGCGCTTTCGTTTTCTCGCCGCCGTTTCCGAAAAATTCGGCTACCCGCTGCCACAACGTTTTTTTCTGTGTCTTGACCGGTTCCTGTGGTCCCCGAAAGCGTTCCTGGTTTCCTCTGCGTCGGCCCCCACCGCGCGGCCGGCGTTGGCGTCTTTCTGATGAATAAGAGTTCATGTTGATCCTTAACTGTTTTCCAATTGTCAAAAGGGCGAAGCGCCCCGGAAAAGCTCGGGACACCGTCCGTGGCGCGCGACTCATCGAGAGCCGAGTCAAACTCGTTCCAAGCACTCTGCGACGCCGATGGAAACTCCGCCTCGTTATACCGGGAATAGACTCGTCTCAAAGCGCAAGCCGGCGCACTCAACAAACGAAACAGTAATGCCGCGAACGTTTGCAGCATCAGTTGAAGAAATCTGAATCGTTGTAGGAACCGGACGCTCGGAATATCGAAGAAGATTCCCGACATCTCGCGCTCATTATGGCTTGCTTACCTGGACATTGCAAGTCAGGCGCGTCGGACTGCGCCTCGCAACCAATCATCGCGCAGCGAATATGCTCGCGATTTGAAATATTCGCGGGGCCGCTCGCCGCGAATCGGCTTAACAAAACAGCGCAATTCGCGCCGGTTCAGACGCGGCTCGTAGCCAAATTCCGGCATCAGATCGCGGCAATGCCATTCCACCCACCCAATTTCGTCCGCCGACAGTTCGCGTTCCCAACGCGTCACAGGTTCGGTGCTGATTTGCGAAAAGTTTGTCCGGGCCGCGGAGTTGCCGCTCCAGAACTGACCCACTTTCGTCGGCGTCAGCACTGTGTCCTGATCGAAGCCGATGTCGAGATAGCTGCAAACTTCCTCCATCCTTCTGGCTGGTTCACGCACCAGTCGCTCGTACTGGACGACGAGCCCAGGAACTTCCCCGTCGCGGATGCGCTTGGCCAGTTTCGCGGCGACCCGCCAATGGGCAATCACATAGTAGGTCGAAAAGCGGCCGGTCTTGCGCGTTTTCTCCAGCGCGATTTGCGCCGCGAGAATCGCCCGCGGATCCCGCAGCGTCACCAAAATTTTTGCGTTGGGAAACTGACTGATAATCGCGCCGACGTGATTACGGTTGGCAGGTGTTTTCTCTACCCAGCGTGTGATCGTATCAACCGAGCGCCCGAGCGTTGCCGCGTACGCTTTCACCATGAGGACCAGCAACTGCTCGTGCGCGTTTGCTGGATCGAATGCCGCGGACTCAAACGTCTCGAGAAATTTCTCGCGAGGAAATGTCGCGTAATTGCGCTTTCCCCATTTGCACGGCCCGCCGAACAGCACATTCGAGAGTGACTGTTTGGTGAGATATTCAAACTGCGCGCGGCGGCCGCGCGGTGCATATTTGGTCAGGACGGTTGGGAAATAGGCAGTTTCCTCAGGCAATACGAGCAGTTCGGGATGACTGTCGAGCAACGCCACCAATAGCGTAGTGCCTGATTTTGCCTGGCCGGCAATAAAACAGGCACGCTGCTCGAATGGCAGTTCGGAAATCACAAGCTCTGATTCTGCAGAAACCAATCTATGAATTTGGGCAAGCCTTCGCTCAACTTCGTCGTCGGATTGTATCCAAGTAATTTTTGTGCTTTTGAAATATCCGCATATGTCCTCGGCATATCGCCAGGTTGTTCAGCAAGTCGATTGATTTTTGCTTTTTTCCCGACGGCATTTTCAATGGCCAAAATGAGATCTTTCAGCTGAATCGTTTGACTCTCGCCGAGATTAAAGACGTCAAACAAAGGGCCGTCGTAATCGAGCGCAGCCATCGTCCCCTGAATGATATCATCAATGTACGTGTAATCGCGCCGCGTGCTTCCATCGCCAAACTGATCGATAGGTTGACCGGTGGAAATGCGCCGGGTGAATTGATGAATCGCCAGATCGGGACGCTGCCGTGGCCCGTAAACAGTGAAATACCGCAGCGCTACGACCCGCATCTGGTGGAGGTGCGAATACGTCGAGCAAAGAAATTCGCCTGCAATTTTCGTCGCGGCATATGGGCTGAGTGTCTCGGTAAGATGTTGGTCCTCCGAAAATGGAACAGTCTTCGAAGCTCCGTACACAGACGAACTCGAAGCGAAGATAAATCGTTCAACTCCCGTCAGACGTGCTGCCTCGAGAAGATGCAAGGTTCCGATGACGTTCGTGTCATAATAAAGCCGCGGCGATTGAATCGAGGGCCGAACGCCGGCGCGCGCGGCCAGATGTACGATCGCGTCCAGTTTTTCGCCGCCAAACACACCTGCGACCGAGTCGCTCTCTCGAAGATCGACGTGACAAATAGTTATGTCTTTT
>DASXYB010000175.1:0-3817 GCA_036502745.1 Candidatus Udaeobacter sp. | reverse complement strand
CGGATCGACGTAGCCGCGATACATGCCGTTTGTATTAAATGGCATTGCGATCTCACCATTTTTGTCGATTGCGATTAAACCACCGGTGCCGCCCAACTGTTTCACCGTGTCGAGAGCGGTCTGAGCCGCTTCCTGCAAGTTCATTCCGCCATGTTGCATCAACGCTGAAAGTTCATGCGCCGCTGCCGTACGGATGAAATATTCACCCTCGCCTGTACACGAAACCGCGCAGGTTTGATTATTCGCATAGGTCCCGGCGCCAATCACAGGCGTGTCGCCAATTCGTCCGGGCATTTTGTTAGTCGTTCCGCCGGTTGAAGTCGCAGCGGCCAAATTACCCTCCTTATCGAATGCGACGGCACCGACTGTACCGTGTCGATCTTGATCGGTGATTAGAAAACTTGTCCCGGCATCGCTCGCGCGATTTTTATCGCCAGTTTTCATCTTCTGCAGAGCGTCCCATCGTTGTTGCGTAAAGAAATATTTTTGATCCACCAGTTCGATCCCGTTTGCCTTCGCGAACGCTTCCGCACCCGCGCAATCGAGCATGACGTGCGGCGATTTTTCCATGACCAGCCGCGCGAGGTTAATGGGATTTTTAATATGTTGCACGCTGCCAACTGCGCCTGCCTTCAGCGTCTTTCCGTCCATGATGGACGCATCCATCTCGTTTGTGCCCGCGCTGGTAAATACAGAACCGCGCCCAGCATTGAAGAGTGGGTCGTCCTCGAGCACGCGCACAGCTGCTTCGGTCGCTTCGAGACTTGATCCGCCGCGCTTCAGAATTTCGTAACCAGCGTTCAGCGAGCGCTCAAGTCCTGCGCGATATTCTCGCTCTTTTTCCGGTGTCATCGTGCTGCGTTCGATCGTTCCGGCACCGCCGTGAATCGCGAGTCCAATGTTCTTTTGTTCCATCTTTCGATTGTTATCGGGCCGTATTTCCGAGGCCGCAGCATTAAAGAGCAGGAAAGCAAAGAAGCAATTCGCTGCGCAAGCTCGAGCGATTTTCATTGCGCAACTGTAACGCTGTAGCTCTTGGAATGTCGACGGGGTTTGATCCACTGCGTGAGAAAGGACGCCATGGGAAGCCGTTATTCCTCGATGCGCGATTCCGGCGCCAGCAAGTTTGCGCTTTTTCCTAGGGCGAAGTGGGGCAATGTCCTTCCATGCCTAACGCTGAACAACGTCGCACGATGCCAGGACCGCTGGAGGTCGTTGAGATCCAGCGGACGTTTCTGCGCGAGGTGGGCGGCGTTTTCTGGTTCATTGTAAACACGTTCCAGGAAAGCATGGAACGCGTGCAGCAGCGGCGCGCCCCCTTCCGCGCAGCCAGCTTTTTCCGCGAGAGCGTACGGGCTGGTGTGGATTCGGTGCCGCTGGTGGGAATGGTGTGCTTCTTTCTCGGGCTGACAATGGCGTTATTGACGGGCTATCAACTGCAACGCTTCGGAACGGAGCGGCTGATTCCAGGTCTGGTGGCCATCGCTTTTACCCGTGAACTTGGTCCCCTGATCACGGGGATTATGGTCGCTGCACGCATCGGCGCCGCGTTTACGGCCGAATTGGGCACAATGCAGGTTAACGAGGAAGTCGAAGCGATTGAGGCGATGGGAATCGGTCCGCTGCGGTTCCTCGCCGCGCCTCGGATGCTCGCACTGTTTCTGCTGACGCCGTGTCTCTCGACGGTTTCAAACCTTGCAGCCGTCTTTGCGAGCAGCCTGGTTTGCAAAGCGTATTTCAGCATCGCATTCCCCTATTTTCTCGATCTGGTAAAAGATTCACTGCTCATTCGCGATATCATCACCGGGATTTTGAAGAGCTTCATGTTCGGCCTTCTCATCGCCTCGATCGCCTGCTATCGAGGACTCACTGTGAAAGGTGGCGCGGCTGGAGTCGGCACGAACACGACTTCCAGCGTCGTTACCGCTATCACAACCGTGATCGGTACCGACACGGTTTACAATGTCATTTACACCAACTTCTATCCGACGTGAGCACTCCGTCGCATATGGTTGAGCTGCGGGACGTGCAGATGCAGTTCGAGGAGAAAAACGTGCTCGACGGCGTGTCACTTGATGTGCAGCCGCAGGAACGCCTGGTAATCATGGGACAGAGCGGCAGCGGCAAAAGTACGATTTTGCGCCTCATCCTGGGGATACTTCGACCGGATTCCGGCTCAATCTTTTTCAAACAATTTGAGATCAACCGTCTGAAGCGCAGAAAACTTCAACAGGTGCGACAGCATATCGGGATGGTTTATCAATATTCCGCGCTATTAAGCTCGCTAACGGTTCGCGAGAATGTGGCGCTGCCGCTGGAAGAGCTCACCAACAAATCGCGCGACGAGATTGACAAGATCGTTGACGAAAAACTCGATCTTGTAGGAATGCTAGACACAAAGGACCTCCTGCCGAACAAACTCAGTGGCGGCATGCGCAAACGCATAGCCCTTGCGCGCGGGCTCGTGCTCGAGCCCGAACTGATCCTGCTGGACGAGCCCTCGGCAGGCTTGGACCCGGTCATCGCCACCGTTGTCGATGAATTGATAATCAGCCTCACTCAGAAAACCAAAGCGACCTCTATTATTGTGACGCACGAAATGGAGAGCGCCTTTCGCATAGCTACGCGCATGGCTATGTTGTACGAGGGAAAGATTATTGAAGAAGGTGAACCAGAACAACTTAAACAATCTAAGAACCCCGTGGTCGCACAATTCTTGAGCGGCAGTACGGAAGGCCCGATTCTGGAAGGCTCACTCGATGCAATTACAAAGAAATGAAATCCTGACAGGTTTGCTCGTGATCGGCACGATCGGCGTGATCGCCTTTCTTCTGGTCTTGCTCGGCGCGCCGGGATTGTTTCGGCCGCTGGTCACGTACGGGGTGTACTTCGATAACGCCGCGGGCATTAAGCCGGGCGCGGTGGTGATGCTTGCAGGCCGCAAGATTGGTCAGGTCCAGAAATTGTATTCGCCACTGACGCCTGCCGAAGAAAAGCAGGCGCAGCAAGCGGCCGCTGCGATTCACCTGTCTGAACCCAGTGCGAGCCCTTCTCCCTCGCCGCGATTCGAAGCACGCGTTGACGTGCAGGTGGACAAGAGTGCGATGCTTTATCGCGACGCCAAGGCCCAAATGGTACAACTCGGTTTGTTAGGCGATATGGCAATCGATTTCACTCAAGGGACACAAGAGTCCGGCCGCGCAAAAAATGGCGAGACATTTGCGGGCGAACGCACTCCGGATCTCGGCGAAGCCGCAGCGAAAATGCTGGAGGTCATCAAACCGGTTGCCAATGAGGCGACCAACACTATGAAAGACCTTCAGAACACCGCTCAAAATCTCAACAAACTTACCGACGAAAACTCCGAACTGAATCTCGCGCTCACCCAATTCAAGACATTCGGCGAACACCTCTCCGGTCTAACAGCGCCTGACAGCTCGCTCTCGCATTCGCTCACCAATATCGAAAAAATCAGTACTAGCCTAACAGAGAACAACAACATCGAAGTGACGCTGCAAAACTTGCGGTCGTCGTCAGAGAAATTAAAGGTGGCGACAACCGAACTCCAGCCCGCCGGTGAAAACATCAAGCAATTCAGCGAGACAATAAAAACTCAGCCATGGCGTCTCATTTGGCCGTCGACAAAAAAGTACGCCGAAGCGTCACCATCTCCCGTTCCTGGCCAGGGCACAATCACCGTGCGCAAAGCCGCGAAAGCAAAACCTCAGGCTACTCCCAGAACGCGCACGAGCCAGCGGTAGCATAGCCATCCTGGCTGTGGGGCCGGCGGGCATCTTGCCTGCCGCGAAAATCTTGG
>DASXYB010000174.1:0-2284 GCA_036502745.1 Candidatus Udaeobacter sp. | reverse complement strand
ATTGATTGGGCGTTGAAACTGGGCTTCGGCGCCAAATGCGGCATTCCGCTGCGCGGCGAAGTCGAAGGGCGCATTCCAAACGATGAGTTCATGAAAGCGACGCACGGTCGCAAAATTCTCAATGGCGACATTGCAAATATATCAATCGGCCAGGGCGACATTCAAGTTACTCCATTGCAGATGGCGCAGTCCATGGGCGTTATCGCCAACGGCGGAACCTTCTATCAGACGCGGCTCGTTCAACAGGTGCAAACTTTCGACAATCAAATCGTGACCGCCTACCAGGTGCGCGCTAAACGAACGCTCGATATCTCACCAGAGACCCTGGATCAGGTGCGCACAGGAATGATCGATGTCGTGAATGGCGGCAGCGGCACCGCGCATCAGGCGAGCCTCGAAAATGTTGAGGTCGCTGGTAAAACCGGCACTGCGCAATGGGGACCAAAACACAAAGAGCGCACCGCGGCGTGGTTCGCCGGATTCTTGCCTGCTGACCAACCGCGATATGCGTTTGCAGTCGTTTACGAAGGTGATGTTGGCAAGACCGTGCACGGCGGTTCACATGCCGCGCCGATGATCGCTGAGGTGTTCAAAGACGTCTACAAAGGTCAGATGATCGCAGGGCATTCGCGGCGGCGCGCGCAGGAACAACCTGAAATCCGCCGTGCCGAACCGGTCGAGGAACAAGACGAATCAGATTGATTCCGGGGAGCGCACGCGCCTCGCGTGCTGATTGCGGCGCCCTCGCCGCAACGAATTTGAAGGCTTCGAAATTGGAGAAAATTCTCCGATGGCGAGCCGCCATCGCCAGCACGCGAGGCGCGTGCGCTCCTCGGATTACGCAGCCGCCGTTTCTTCCGGCAACTCCATGGTCCCCTTGAACTTCGGCGGTTCTTCTTCGATGCCGAAGTTGCCAGAATAGAGTTCCTCGATTTTCGCCATTTCGTCCGATGTTAGCTGCGCGGTGTCGGGCGCGGTGGCGAATTCGACGAGTTGTTCTTCGTTGTAAATGTTCGGCAGCGTGGAAGCGACGCGATCGTCTGCCAGCAACCATTGCAATGCGGCCTGACCTAACGTGCGCTCGGCATTTTCGAGAAATCGTAATTGCTCGACTTTCTTGACCCCGTTCAGCAGCCAACTCCGCGGGCGATGGCTGCGATGATCAGTCGGCGGAAACTTCGTCTCAGCCGTGTACTTTCCTTCGAGCATTCCGGATGAATGCGTCACGCGAATGAGAAACATTGTGTCCTTGCCGGGTTCCGTCGCCGCATCGTGAAATGCGCGACCGGGATGTTGCTCAAGCATGTTATAAATGTGTTGGACGCTGGTGAGATCGCGCTCGCGAATGCAATTTACTGCCTCGTACAACCAGCCGATCGCCGGTCCCAATGCAATGCCGTAATATCGAACTTTTCCTTCGCTCTTTAATTTGTCGAGGCTCTTCCACAGCGCGTCGTCATACACCTGCTCCATCCGAATGTTGTGCAATTGGAGCAGATCGATCCGGTCCGTCTTCAATCGTTTCAGCGCCGCGTCGGTCGCGCGAGTAATCGCATCTGGAGAAAAATCCTGCGGAATCTCGCGCTGCCCGCGTCTGCGCGCTTCACCGTGCCGAACAAAATCGTAGCCAACCTTTGTCGCAATCACGATTTCATCCCTCTGATTCGGGAACGCTTTCGCAATCAACTCTTCGCTTAATCCGTTTCCGTAAGTGTCAGCTGCATCGAAAAGCGTCATCCCAAAATCGAAGGCCTTATGCATCAATGCGATCGCTTCGCCTTCCGTGAAGTTTCCCCACCAACCGGTAGAAATTGTCCACAAACCGAAGCCGACCTCACTGACTGTGAGGTCAGTGTTCTTGTAAGTCCGGAAATGCACGCAGGTACTTAAACACAGTGAGCGCAGAGGTCACGGAGAGAATTTCTGTCTGTGTAAGCTGCATGGTCTCCGTGGTAGAATTGAAACGTGACTCGAACACGCGACGCTGCCTTGTTGATCGTAGCGCACGGCTCGACGGTGAATCCCGATTCGAGCGCGCCGACGCTGGCGCATGCGGCGGAGATTCGGCGCCGCGAAGTTTTTGCGAATGTGGAGTGCGCATTCTGGAAAGAGGAGCCGAGCCTGCGCGACGCGTTGTTTTTGTTCGATCCCGAATCGATTCGTGAAGTCTATGTGGTACCGAATTTCATTAGCGAAGGGTATTTCACGCAGACCGTCGCTCCGCGGGAGCTTGAGCTGCATGGTCTGATCACGACACGATCGAATGGACAAATCTGGAGATACT
>DASXYB010000173.1:0-3109 GCA_036502745.1 Candidatus Udaeobacter sp. | reverse complement strand
GTCGCCTATCTCGACGCGTTTCAAATCACAAAAGATAAGCAATACGAATCGGTCGCTCGCGACATCCTCGATTACGTCGCCCGCGACATGACATCGAAAGAAGGCGGCTTTTTCTCTGCCGAGGATGCCGACAGCCCCGTTTTTGGAATCGATGCTGCCAGTCATAAGACCGCCGAAGGAGCATTCTATGTCTGGACCAAAAAAGAAATCGACGATGCACTCGGCGATTCGGCCGACGTTTTCGATTTCCACTACGGCGTACAGGCGCACGGTAACGCGCCAGAAGGAAGCGATCCGCACGATGAGTTCCGCGGCAAAAACATTTTAATCGAGCGCCACACAATCGCTGACACAGCTGCGCGTTTTAAGAAGAGTGAAGCAGAGATTACGAAAGTGCTCGCGCAATCGCGCAAGAAACTGTTTGTGATTCGCGCACAACGTCAGCGCCCACATCTGGATGACAAAATCATTTCCTCTTGGAACGGCTTGATGATCTCCGCATACGCTCGCGCTGCGCAAGTCCTGGACGATCCGCGGTATCTCGAGGTCGCAACGCGTTCGGCAAAATTTGTGGGTGCAAAGTTGTACGATCCGTCCCGCAAGATTCTGTATCGCAGCTATCGCAATGGCCGTAGCAATGTCGAAGGGTTCGCTGACGATTACGCGATGGTGATCCAGGGTCTTCTCGACCTTTACGAGGCATCATTCGATGTCGAATGGCTGAAGCTCGCTATGCGCTTGCAGGAGACACAGGACCGGCTGTTTTTCGATGAAAAGAACGGCGGTTACTTCAGCAATAGCGGCCAGGATAAGAATGTGTTCGTCCGGATGAAAGATGACAACGACGGTGCCGAACCTGCTGCGAGTTCTGTCGCGGCGTTGAATCTGCTCCGGTTATCGCACATCTATGACGACCCGAAAATGGCTGAACGCGCGAAAAAGACGATCGATGCGTTTGCGACGGTGCTTTTGCAGTTCCCCAGCGGCATGCCGCAGATGCTCGTTGCCGTCGAGGACTCGTTAGGCAAACCGCGCCAGATCGTGATCGCGGGAAAGAAGGATTCGCCGGAAACCAAAGCGCTAGTCAAAGAAGTTCATCGGCATTTTCTGCCGAATACAATTGTGATTCTGGCCGATGCGAGTGAAGGGCAAAAACATCTCGGCGAAAGAAACGAGGCGATTCGTGCGATGTCGCTGGTGGACGGCCAACCAGCCGCGTACGTATGCGAGAATTTCACGTGCAAAGCGCCGGTGACTGACCCGAAACAACTCAGGGACTTACTGAAGCTGTAGCCAGGACCAGCGGCTCCCTTACGCGACGCGGCCGCAGCAGTTCTTGAATTTTTTCCCGCTGCCACAGGGGCAAGGTTCGTTGCGACCGACTTTGGGCAACGAACGGCGGATCGGCAGATCGATGGATACTCCACCGTCTCCATCGCCGTCGCCGTCTCCTCCGACAGCCGCCATGGCGCCTACCGGATGGCGCATGCGCGCGTCGGCAGTCGCTGTGGGCGCCGTCGGCCCTTCCTCGCGCAGGAGGAACTGAGGCAACGTTGCGAGGAAATTCTCGAACGCCTGCAGATTGGAAGTGCTGCGGAACAGATTGTTCAGGACTTCATTCTTAATGTTCGCCATTAATTCGACGAACATGTCGTACGCTTCGGTTTTGTATTCGATAAGCGGATCTTTCTGCGCGTATCCGCGGAGATAAACTCCCTCGCGCAACGCGTCCATCGCATAAAGGTGCTCCTGCCAAAGGCGATCGATCGCGTTCAGGATGATGTAACGCTCCAGGCTTTTGACGGCAGTCGGTTCTTCGTGACTCGATTTGCGCTCGTAAGCATTCTTGATTTTTTCGATCAGGAAGCGCGTGTTCTCTTCGGCATTCCGGGTTTCGAATTGGGCTTTCTCTTGATTCAGGCCCAGTGGAAACGTCGTGTTTACCCAGTGGATGAGGCCGATGTAATTGGGCTCATCGTCACTGAAATATTCTCTCACTCTTGCCGGCACGGCTTCATCGATCACATCGTAAATGTGCGTGCGCGGTTCCTCTGAATCGATGACTTCGTTGCGCCAGGTGTAAACAACCTCGCGCTGCATGTTCATGACATCGTCGAAATCGAGCGTTCGTTTTCGGACGAGATAGTTGCGTTGCTCCACCCTTTTCTGCGCTGTCTCAACGGATTTGTTCAGCCACCGATGCTCGAGTTCCTGGCCTTCCTCAAGCCCGAAGCGTTCCATGATTTTTGTCATGCGATCGGCGGCGCCGAAGTTCCGCATCAGATCGTCTTCGAAACTCACGTAAAACCGTGATGCGCCGGGGTCGCCCTGGCGTGCGCAGCGTCCGCGTAATTGCCGATCGATCCGGCGCGCCTCGTGACGCTCCGTGCCCACTACCATTAGTCCGCCGACTTCCCTAACCCCGCTACCCAGCTTAATATCGGTGCCGCGTCCAGCCATGTTGGTCGAAATCGTGACCGTGCCTGGTTGTCCGGCGCGCGCCACAATCTCCGCTTCCTGCATGTGGAACTTTGCATTCAACACGTTGTGCGGAATTTTTTCGCGCTTCAACATTCGGCTCAGCAACTCCGAAGCTTCCACGCTCACTGTGCCAACCAGCACCGGCTGATTTCTCGCGTGTGCGTCTTTGATTTCCTTGATGACGGCGTTGTATTTTTCGCGACGCGTTTTGTAGATGCGATCGTTGTTATCCGTTCGGCGTATCGGCCGGTTCGTCGGAATCATGTTCACGTCGAGCTTGTAAATGTCGTGAAACTCGGCCGCTTCGGTTTCGGCCGTGCCGGTCATTCCCGCCAGCTTCTGATAGAGACGGAAATAATTCTGGATCGTAATCGTGGCGAGGGTTTGCGTTTCGCGGTCGATCTGCACGCCTTCCTTGGCTTCCACGGCCTGATGCAGCCCGTCGCTCCAACGGCGCCCAGGCATTTTGCGTCCAGTGAATTCGTCTACGATGACAACCTTGTTGTCTTCGATCACATACTGCACGTCCTTCTCGAACAAGCAGTAGGCGCGTAGCAGTTGCGAGATGTTGTGGATGCGTTCCGCCTGCGCGTCACAATGCTGCTGGCGTTCCGCTTTTCTCTTGTCC
>DASXYB010000172.1:0-4313 GCA_036502745.1 Candidatus Udaeobacter sp. | reverse complement strand
AAAAATCAGAGCTTTGTTGGAGCTTGTAGCAGTTCGATCACGCGCTTGAGCAAACGGCTGGCCCCGCCACCGTCGACGCTGCGATGATCGAAGCTTAAGGTGATTTGCGCTTCGGTTCTGGGGACGAATTGGTTTTTCGTTTCGTCCCACGACGGAACTTTTTTGCCCATCCCGAGGCCGAGCAGTAATGTTTGATCGGGCAGGGGAATGGGCGTGCCCCATTCCATTCCGAAAATTCCGAAGTTGGAAACGGTAGCGATGCCGCCGGCCTGCATGTCAGGAGAAATCCGCCGCTGTCGCGCGAGTTCGATCAACTCGTTGTATTTTGTCGTCAGGTCGACTAGCGAAGTTTTGTCTGCGCTTCGAATGACTGGCACCATGATTCCGTCTTCGGCTTCGACCGCAATTCCAACGTCGATCGCGCCTGATTGCACTACGCGATTTCCAATAAATTTCGCTGCAGCGGCTGGATTTTCTGCCAGCGAAAGCGCCAGCGCGCGGAGTGCGTAAAGGCCGAGCCCGGGTTTCGGATCGCGGGTTCGGCGATCTTGAAGCGCCGGATCGAGATTTAGTGACGACCCGATCGTCGAAAGAGGCCGTGTCCAGCTCCGACGCATCGCATCGGCCACGCCGACGCGAATCTTTGAAGCTTCCTGTGCTGTCTGGCTCTCAATCTTGTGCAGAAAGCTTTCGAGGTCTTTGATCGTTACCCGATTGGCAGCGCCAGTGCCCATGATCCCCGCGAGATCAGCGGTCGTCAGCTGTAACTCAGCCATGCGCGCACGCACCCTCGGGGACATGAATGCTGCGCCTTTCGTGGTCGCTGGAACGGGCAAACCGTCCGCCCGGTCGCCGTTGCCATCGCGCGTGGCGATCTTTCTTTCCCGCGCAGGAGCAACTTCCTGATCGGCGCGCGCCGGAATTTCTTCCGCGACTTCCTTTTGCGGCGGAGGCGCTGGCGCGTGTTTAGCAAAGCGCGCAGCGTCTTGTTCGCTTGCTTCAATGTAGCCGAGCACGGCGCCTACGGGATACGTTTCCTTCAACTGCACGATGATGTTCTCGATCTTGCCTTTGCATGGCGTAGTCACGCCCATGACAGCTTTGTTAGTCTCGACATCGATGATCTCCTGATCGTCCACAACTTCGTCGCCCGCTTTGATCTTGATATCGACGATTGTGGCTTCGGCGATTGATTCGCCAAGCTGCGGCATGATGATCGGTACTTGCGGCATAGATTCTATTCTCGTAACAACGCGCGCGCTTTCGCGACAATCTTTTTCGCGTTCGGTCGATGCGCACTCCAGAGATTTGGATGATAGGGAATTGGTGTGTCTTTTGCATTGAGACGTTGCGGCGCTGCATCGAGCAGATGAAAGCCTTGGCTGGTGACCCGTGCAATGACTTCGGCATTCGTGCCGCCCCAAGGAAATGATTCGCCGACGCAAAGCAAACGGCCGGTGCGCCCCACCGACGCAAGCACGGTGTCGGTGTCCAACGGCTTGACTGTGCGCAGATCGACAACCTCAATTTCGAGACCTTCGCGTGCCAGTTCCTCCGCTGCGGCTAGAGATTCCTGCGTCATTGCGCTGTAACTCACGATCGTAAGGTCGCGGCCTTCGCGCGCAATACGCGCACGTCCAGTCGGTAAACCTTTCTCCGGCAATTTGTCGGCTTTGAGATGGTAATAGAGATATTTGTGTTCGCAGTAAACGACAGGATCATCGATCGCCACAGCTTCCATCAACATCGTGTAAGCGTCCTCCACAGTGGCCGGCGTCATCACGATGAGGCCGGGGTAGTGCGCGTAAAGCGATTCCATCGATTGACTGTGAAACGGGCCGCTTCCCTTTGTTCCGCCGGAAGGCAGACGCACGGTGATCGGCACCGGCATGCCTGTTCGCCAATAATGTGTGCCTGCGTTGTTGAGAATCTGGTTCAGCGCGATACTTGAGAAATCCGCAAACTGCATTTCGACAATCGGCCGCATCCCCTGCATAGCAGCGCCAATGGCCGCGCCGACGATAGCATCTTCACTGATCGGCGTGTTCAGCACGCGCTCTGGAAATTCCTTTGCCAAACCTTTCGTTGCTTTGAATGCACCGCCAAATGCGCCGCCGACATCCTGTCCGTAAATGAAAACGCGATCATCATCGCGCAACAGTTTCGCCTGCGCTTCGCGGATCGCCTCGAGATAGGTGATGCTCATGCGGTTAATGACGAAGTCCGAATGACGACTAACGAACTACTATTAAATGACGAATGATGATCAAAATGGACGACGGCAGCGTTCGTCATTTGAGCATCTGGATTTTCTTCGACATGTGACATTCGTGCTTCGTCATTCCTCGTCGACATGATCGACGAGGTCACGCGTGGATAACGCGCACCAATCTTCTTTGTCCGCTTCCGGCACCTCTTCTTTTTGAGCGGCGGCAACTGCTTCGTCTACCTGCGCGACGGCGTGTTTGCGCCATTCGCCTAGTGTCTCCGGATCCGTCAGATTAGCTTCGATAATTGTTTGCTCTGCGACCTTCAAACAGTCTCGCGCAAACGGTTGTTGTTTCATTTCTTCGGACACGTAGGTGGCATCATCGTGTTCGCCATGACCGGAAAGCCGCAGCACCGAGGCAACGACTAACTGTGGCGGACGTCCCGCACGCGCGCGTTTGACCGCCCCGCCAATTACATCCAGGCAAGCGGCGAGATCAGTTCCGTCCACACTATAACCTTCGAATCCGTAGCCAATCGCTCGTTCCATCAAATCATCGCACGCAAATTCGCGGTCGTTAGGTGTTGAGTACGCATAGTGATTATTTGTTGCGACGACCACCAGCGGCACCTGCTCCACCGCGGCAATATTCATTCCTTCGTGAAACGCACCGGTTTGCATCCCGCCTTCGCCGATGCACGTGAGGCCGACAAAATCTTTCTCTCCTCGAAATCGCTTCGCCATCAATGTGCCGACGGTAACTGAAACCATTGCCCCGAGATGACTGATCATTGCCAGTTCGTTGTCGCGCGGATGCCCTCGATGAATATTGCCGTCGCGCCCGCGCATTGGGCCCAAGCGCGAACCGAGGTATGTTCGCGTGACGTCGACCAGCGGTTCGCCAAACGCAGATCGCCCAGCCTGGTCGCGAATCAGCGGTGCAAAAATGTCCGCTTTTTGTAAAAACAAACCGCATGCGACGCTGATAGCTTCCTGGCCCTTCCCGATGTAAACGCCGCCCGTAATCTGACCGCCGCGGTAGAGACTAACGAGCTTCTCCTCGAGGGTGCGCGCCAGCAGCATCCAGCGAAACGCTTCCAGTAAACGCTCGTGCGGAGGCGCGGGTTTGTCTGCAGCAGCTTCGGCCAGCGATGCAGACGCGGCGTTTTTCTTTTTCGATTTTGCGGTCCGCTGCGCCGTCTGAAGCATCGCGTCATTTTAGCCAAGAACGGCAACTGCGCGCAAAGTTTTTCTGTGACTTGGCTGTGCAGGGCGAACGCGTTGTCCTCAACGCGTTGGGAAAACAGTGCCGCTCCCGACTAATCTATCGTCTTTGGGAGAAGCCGGGCCACCTAACGCGCTACGAATGCGAGGTGCCGCTGTGGCGGTGCTTGTTCTCCGCCATTTGAAGCTACCTCAGCGACAGGTTGTGCTGGAGCAGTCAGCTTGACGCCGACCAATTTGCTCACTCCGCGTTCTTGCATCGTCACGCCGTAGAGCACATCAGCTTTGGCGATCGTTCGTTTGTTGTGCGTGATAATGATGAATTGGCTCTGCTGCACGAATCGGTCGAGCACGCGGATGAAGCAATTAATGTTGTTTTCATCGAGGGCGGCGTCCACTTCATCAAGAATACAGAACGGACTCGGGCGGACCATGTAGATCGCAAACAGCAACGCCACGGCGGTCATTGCACGTTCACCGCCGCTCAACAGCGACACACTTTGCAATTGTTTCCCCGGCGGCTTGGCCGTGATTTCGATGCCGCAGTTGAGCGGATCGTTCTCGTCGACTAGCAACAAGTCGGCGCGCCCGCCACGAAATAGCTCGCCGAACATTTCCCGGAAATTCGTCCGGACTTGCTCAAACGTGTCGGCGAATAATTTCCGTGTTGTGGAATTGATGCGCGCGATGACATCGAGCAGTTCGCGCTGGGAATTCGTAAGATCGGTGTTTTGCGCTTCGAGGAACTTGTAGCGCTCCTCGAGTTCGTCGTACTCGTGCACCGCCTCGAGGTTCACTGGTCCCATGTTGTCCAGCTGTGTTCGAAGATCGGCGATAACCCGTTCCAGATCGATTTCTGGGGAGCGCACGCGGCCTCGCG
>DASXYB010000171.1:0-3967 GCA_036502745.1 Candidatus Udaeobacter sp. | reverse complement strand
GCTAATTCAATCCAGGCGCGCTACCTCGTCGATGCCAGCGGATGCACCTCGGTGGTGGGAAGGCAATTCAAGATCAAGAAAACTTATGCTCATCTTCAAAAGCTCTCGATCTTCGCGCATTACACGGGTGTGTGGCGTCCGGAAGGAATTGACGGCACGCTGACAGTTTTGGTTCGTGCCGTTGATCGTTGGTTCTGGCTCATTCCACTTTCGGATGATCGAACGAGCGTCGGCGTCGTCCTCGACAGTGAAACTTTCCGTAAATCCAAGCTGAGCGCTGACGATTTTCTCGAGCGAGCTTTGGCGGAACAGCCAACCATTGTTAAACGGATGACAAACGCCCGGCGCGTTTCGAAGACTTATCTCGAAGCCGATTTCTCCTATCGAAGCGCGCATCTGTACGGCGATCGCTGGTTGCTTACAGGCGACGCCGCCGGATTCATCGATCCGATTTTTAGCAGCGGCGTTTTTCTTGCGGTGTTCAGCGGTGAAAAATGTGCCGACGCTCTGGACGAAGTCCTCGATCACCCACGCAAGGCAAAATGCTTGTTCGCTCGATACGAGCGATCGGTGAACCGCGCGATGGATGTTTATCTTCGCTTCGTCAATGCGTGGTACACGAAGGAATTCATCGAAGTTTTCCTCGCGCCGCGCAATGTGCTCGGGCTCGCCCCGGCGGTTAACGCAGTGCTTGGCGGAAATGTGGGCAACAGTTTCCCCATTCGCTGGCGCATGTGGGTGTTTTATTTCCTTGTTTGGCTGCAACGCCATCACCCGATCGCACCGAAGCTCACGCTTGCGCCGAAGAAAGAGCAAACTTCTTCCCCGATCGAAAGGGTACGCACGGCAGCATGAGATCACTGGTAGGGGCGATTCACCGAATCGCCCGCGTGTCCTTCGCAGTTGCTTGGGCGATTGAGGGCAATCGCCCCTACCTCATTTCCGTCCTGGGTGCGTTTTGCCTAACGAGTTGCGCATCCGCCTCACACCATCAATTCTCCGAACCGGCTGCGGGGTGGCAGACCAAAACCGGACAGCTCAAGTATCGGACGGCTAAGGCGACGCTAATCGGGGAGGCAATAGTTCGCTTGTCGAAGAAGGGCGATTTTGAATTGACCGTCTCAAAAGGGCCGGGAATCACATTGTTGTCCTTACGACAAGACGCGGAGTTTGCTGAATTCAACGCGAGCTTCACGGGCCAGCGTTGGTCTGGTCCTACGGCGGGCGCGCCGCAACAGCTGCGCGGCTGGCTCGCGCTACGCGATCAATTTCTTCGCGCACCGAATCAAAAGACGCTGCGATACGTCAGCGGCAGCGAGACTTTTCTGTTCCATTTTTGAGCCGACTTCTCCGCTGAGGACAGCGGACACTACACGATTCGAAAGTTGTCCGATGCATTAACACCGGCCTTTAGGCCGGTGAACACACGAATGAGCCCAGCTAAGCCGTTCTAGTGGCTTGAACGCGCATGTTGCGAGAAAAGCCGTTGAAACGGCTAAGATCGCTGTCGGCTATCTGCACCGGGCTAATGCCCGATGTTAATGAGAGGCGCGGCTACATCGTTGTAAAGCCGCTGCGTTTGCAGAACACTAGCGCAGCTCATGCGCATCAGTGATTTCATCGCCCGAACCGTCACACAGCGGCGCGCGCTGGTTTGGGGCGGCGTCGCGGCGCTGACTATCGTTTGCATCGGCATTCTCGCCACCTCATTGCGACTGGATTCTGAGATCTTCAATGTTTTGCCAGCCAAATTTTCATCTGTCCAAGGTTTGAAAATGTACGACCACGATTTTGAGCAGACACGTGAGCTGACGTTCGCGCTTGTCTCCGCTCCACAGGACGTCGACAAGCTGGAGGAATTCGCGGCGGTGTTTGCAGAACGGCTGCGGGGCCAGCCGTGGTGCGCGCGCGTGCTCGCAGGCTCGCCCATGACCACTGCCGATGGCATTCGCGATCTTCAATCGATCGCAGTCCCGTTGCTTCTCAACCTCGAACCAAGCGCTTTCGACGAGGCAATTTCGATCCTGCAACCGGACAA
Organism: Candidatus Udaeobacter sp.; assembly: GCA_036502745.1. Classification (GTDB taxonomy): domain Bacteria; phylum Verrucomicrobiota; class Verrucomicrobiia; order Chthoniobacterales; family UBA10450; genus Udaeobacter. Next base: position 1,929 of record DASXYB010000171.1, on the reverse strand, counting down.
GATTCGCGATCGACTTCATCGATTACGCCAGCAGATCGAAGCGGGCTCGCCGCGGCCGCAGTTCGAGCTTTCGTTTGATCCCCTCGGTTTAATCGCCCCGGCGCTCAAACCTTTTGCTCAAAGCACCGCGCTCGAACAGGAACAACCGCTCACATCACCCGATCGCACGATGCGAATCTTTCTCGTCGTGACGAATCAAAAGTCGATTAGCGCGTTTGAATGCCAGCACTTGATGCGACGCGTCAACGAGTTTCGCAAAACCGCAGCCGACGGATGGGACGGCAGCCGCCCTCTGCAAATTCTCGTGACCGGGCGCTCGGCGTTTGTATCCGAAATTTCGTTGAGCATGCGCTACGATGTAGTCGCGACGTTGCTCGGCTCAGTGGTGCTCGTGAGCATGATTTTTTTTGTTGGATTTCGTCGATGGCTGCCTTTGGCGGGCATGGCGTTTTGCCTTCTTCTCTCCTGTTTGGTAGCGCTCACTGCGGGCCAGCTTCTTTTCGGGCGCCTAAGCATGATCAGCGTCGGCTTTTGCGCCATTCTCGTTGGACTTGGCGTTGATTTTGCAATCCTCACGATCGGACGCTATCACCAGGCGCGCGGCGACGGCGAACCGCATCAGCAGGCTATTGCCACTTCGGTGGCAAAACTTGGACGGGCGGTTTTCTTTGGCGCGCTTACGACAGCCGTAGGTTTTCTCGCGCTAGCGCTGAGTGGCGCAATGAGTTTTGCTGAACTCGGGGTTCTGATCGCAATCGGGATTTTCGTTGCCGGACTGTTCATGTGCTCGATCTTATTTTTGTTCGTCCGCGAAGATGATCGTCGTAGCACAGACATCTTGTCTGTGGGGTCGGCGGGCATCTTGCCTGCCGATGCGACATCTTTAGCGAGCAGTGAATCTGCGAAATCACTACCAGCAGGCGAGACGCCTACTGGCCCCACAGGCAAGGTGCCTGTGCTACAACGCGATTGGCTCTTTGATCTGGTAGCGAGATTTGTCCGAAGGATTGTCCGCAGACCGGCTCCCGTACTGATTTTTTCGTGCGCGGTTTTGCTGCTGCTTACTGCGATAGGCTTTTCACCCTTTCCTCCGCTCGAATTCGAAGCCAGCACACGCTCACTCCAGCCAAAAAATATTCGCGCAGGTTACGCGCTTGAAACAATAATGAAAAAAATGCCGGTCCGCTGGGAACCGGTGCTGGCGATCGTTCGCGCGACAAACTCGCAGGAATTGCACGATTCCTGGCAAAAAATTTCCGACCATTGGCGTGAATCCCAGGCAACGGGAAAGATAAGGGGTTTCTCTACACCTGCGGCACTTTGTCCGTCGCCGATTTGGATGGAACGAAATCGTGATCGTTTGCGCTCTACAGATTTCCAAGCGGCACATCAAACATTGACCGAAACTCTCGAGGCCGAGGGATTCAGCGTAGAAGCCTTTGCTCCAGCATTCGCGTTGCTCGACCACTTTCAACGCATGGCCGATCCCAGCGTGCCACTGCCGAATTGGCGAACGCAATTACCGAAATCATCGAGCTGGTGGTTTTTGATCGACCGCTATTTCGGGCAGGACCCGTCGCTGACAACTGCGTTCGTAATGACTAACGGACCGCTCATAACGCACGAGCAAAGCCAGGAGCTGCGACGCGGTCTATCGGTCCCTGGCGTTCCCTTAATCCTCACTGGCTGGGCTTATGTGCTCGCAGATCTTCAACCCTGGTCGCATCACCAACTCCTGATCATCAGCGCGTTGATGGCTATGTTCGACATCTCATTGCTGGCCATTTTGTATCGCGACGTTCGTTTGTGGCTGATTCAGATCATTACACTCGTGTTCGGGATCGGAGCGATGATCGCTACCATGAAGCTGCTGAACATCCATTTGAATCTGCTGAACGTGCTCTCATTCCGTCTCGTGCTCGCAATCGG
>DASXYB010000170.1:0-2594 GCA_036502745.1 Candidatus Udaeobacter sp. | reverse complement strand
AGCTTCGCCAATGCGTCATGGACGACAGCGCCTGTGCGTTCAATGTCTTCAGTCGAGTGCTCCGTAGAGATGAAGCCAGTCTCAAATTGCGATGGCGCCAAATAAATACCGCCGTTTAAACAAGCATGGAAAAAACGGGTGAACGCTTTCAGGTCGCTTCGTTGCGCGCTCGCGAGATCGACAATCGGCGCGGCAGCAAAGAACATACAAAACATCGAACCTATCCGGTGAAAGGTGATGTCGATGTTTGCGCTCTTGATTGCGTCACGCGCTGAAGCTTCAAATTGCGCGCCTGATTCCTCGAGCAATGTCCAGCCATCGATCCGATCCAATTCGCGCAACTGCGCCAGACCGGCAGCCATTGCGATCGGATTTCCAGACAACGTTCCTGCCTGGTACACCGGGCCATCTGGAGAAAGTTGGTCCATGATTTCGGCACGGCCGCCAAATGCGCCTACCGGCAGTCCGCCTCCAATTATTTTTCCAAGCACAGTCAGATCAGGTTTTACTCCATACACTTCCTGTGCGCCCCCGCGGGCAACACGGAAGCCAGTGATCACCTCGTCAAAAATCAAAAGCGCATCGTTGCTCGTGCATTCCTCGCGCACGACCGACAGAAAATCTTCTCTGGGAAAGTAGAGACCCGCGTTTCCTGGAATCGGCTCGATAATTACCGCTGCGATTTCATTTTTGTTTTCCCGAAACGCTTTCCTCAACAACTCGGGATTGTTGAACGGCAGTGAGATTGTCAGATAAGCAGATGCCGATGGAACACCGGCGCTGCTCGGTTGGCCGTGCGTCAGCGCGCCGCTACCGGCTTTCACCAGGAGGGCGTCGGCATGTCCATGGTAACATCCGTCGAACTTTACGATCTTATCACGCCCTGTGAACCCCCGCGCGAGCCGAATGCACGACATCGTTGCCTCTGTGCCGCTGTTCACCATCCGCACTTTTTCGATTGAAGGCACCCAATCGCAGATCAACTCCGCCATCTCCACTTCTAACGGGTTCGGAATTCCAAAACTCAATCCGCGCGTCGCGGCGTCGCGAACCGCTTCCACGACAACTTTCGGCGCGTGCCCGAGAATCGCTGGTCCCCAACTGCCCACGTAATCGATATATTCATTTCCATCGACATCCCAGATCCGTGTGCCCTCCGCGCGAGCGACGAAAAACGGTTCGGCGCCAATATTGCGAAACGCGCGCACCGGAGAATTCACGCCGCCCGGAATGTGTTTCGTTGCGCGCGCAAATAGATCAGCAGAATGCGAGGTCATTTTCGAAGAGGCGTTCGCCCCGGCGAACGGCTATGTATCTACGTTCGGCGCTTGATACAAGCGCCGCTACAACGATATTGTCCGCCTTCGCACGCGGCGGGGTAGCCAAGTGGTAAGGTCGCGGTCTGCAAAACCGCTATTCGCGGGTTCGATTCCCGCCCCCGCCTCTCTCCATTCGTAAAAAGCGCCGAAGGTCTTACCTCAACGGCATTGACAGTCGGATGCCAGCGCATCAGGATTCAACCGATTCAGAAGAAGACGCTGCAATGCCCACAACGGACGCGATTGGAGAGCAAGTTATAGAAGCAGTTGTAGCTGGACCAGAAGGAGCAAATCGACTCTTCACGATTAGCGGGGCTGCCAACGTCTGTATCGAGGCGACGCGTCAGCAGCGTACCACCGAGACATGGACTTTCCTGGTGGGACCACCTCTTAAGCGCTTGCAGTTTCATCGCGCGATCGGCACGGCTTCAGTAGCTTCGCAGATAGTAAGCGTACAAAACACGCCGCGCGAGTTCACGATCAATATCCATTCCGTCGAGGCCGACTGGGATGATGAAAATCAAAGGGTCAATATGCGCGTTGAAATCGGTGTCATATCGAACGGGACCACGGTCACGATTACCCAAATTCGCTATTGGGTCGCGATTCTGGCTCAGATGTGAATGGGCGGGGTAATCCCCCGCCCCAAGTGCGCGACCTTCTACCACGATGCCGGTAACAGAGGTGAGAAATCTCCTATCACGCAGGCGAGTGCCTGCGTTTCGCGGCTGATACAGCGTTTACTTTGGCGCTGTAGCAGGCGCTTGGTTTGCAGAATCTTGGATCGAACCCTTTCCTATCACAATCGCTTCGGCGCCAAATGGCGGGCTAGCTTTCGCCGGAAAGAGCGGTCGTGACACTGCGAACGTTTGCGACGCGAAGGCAATGGAAACGACCATGATCACTGGTAGACATCTCATGGCCGGCAGTGTTATCGGATTTCCAAAGTATGGACAAGTAAAAGTTTTTCCTAGGTGATCCGTAGGTGTGATTCGTTAGACATTATGTGTTCAGAGGCGGAAGCCACATTCCAGTTTCGCATTTTGCGTTTGCGACTATTTTCCCCCCCGATGCCACAGTTTACCTATCGCGCGCGCAATGCGCAGGGCGGTTTAGTCGAGGGGGTCCTCGACTGCGCAGATCGCGCGATTGCGATCCATCAGATTGAATCGCAACAGTGCATCCCGATTCGGATCGATTTGGTCGAAGCGGCTAAGCCCGCAGAAGTAAAAGTAAGCAAGCCGCACGCACTTCAACGAAAATTGCGACTACTGA
>DASXYB010000169.1:0-8205 GCA_036502745.1 Candidatus Udaeobacter sp. | reverse complement strand
GAGTGTGTTCATAAGAGAGCCTTAATCAATCTGTCATTCCCATCGAAGTCGAGAATGAAGCGGCTGGGGAAGCCGCGTCATAGACGGGAAGGCCGAAGGCTGAGCGAACGGGAAGTGAGCGAATCAAATCTCGGAGCGCTCGCTTCAAGCCCCCTTGTAGGGGTTGCTTCGACTTCGCTCAGGATGAAGCTAACGAATCAGTTGGCAGCGTTTGGTTCGGAAATTCGGTGCCGAAGTTATTTCGACTCGATCCCACCGAACCGGCAGAGTCGCAGATGGACTTGAACCGGCGATTACGCGGAACGCTTCATTCTCGATATGAGCGTGTCGGCGATTGTAGCCGGTGTTTCCGCTACCGCGATTCCAGCGGCTTCCAGCGCTTCAATTTTTCCCGCTGCAGTTCCCTTTCCGCCGGAAATGATCGCCCCCGCGTGCCCCATCCGCCGCCCCGGCGGAGCTGTTTTTCCCGCGATGAATGCTGCCACCGGTTTTTTGCAGTTCGCTTTGATCCATTCCGCGGCCTCTTCTTCGGCGGACCCGCCGATTTCCCCGATCAAAATCATCGCGTCTGTGCCCGAATCGTCATTGAACAATTTTAGGCAGTCGAGATGAGACAGACCGTGAATCGGGTCGCCGCCTATCCCGATGCAGGTTGATTGTCCGTAACCGCGTGACGTTAACTGCCACACGGCTTCGTAGGTCAGCGTTCCAGAGCGCGAAATTACGCCAATGTTGCCGGGCTTGTGAATGTAGCCGGGCATAATTCCAATCTTGCATTGTCCGGGTGTGATAATGCCGGGACAATTCGGTCCGATCAGCCGCGACTTCTTTCCGTCCATGAGCGCTTTCACGCGCATCATATCCATCACTGGAATTCCTTCCGTGATGCAAACGACCAGCTCGACTTCGGCATCAACTGCTTCGAGGATCGAATCCGCGGCGGCAGCAGCAGGCACGAACACCATCGACACGTTGCATCCGGTTTCTTGTCGCGCTTCCCAAACAGTGTCGAACACCGGCACTTTGGCTTCGAACATTTGGCCGCCTTTCCCTGGCGTGACGCCGGCGACGACGTTCGTGCCGTAATCCATGCACTGCCGCGTGTGAAATGCCCCCGCGCTACCCGTGATGCCCTGCACAACAAGTCGCGTGTTCTTATCAACCAGAATGGCCATGCAAATTAGGAAAGCAGCAAAACAGGGAAAAATCTGCAAGCGAGGAATCCACGAAAAGAAGCAAAATTTCCTGCTTTCCTGCGTTCCTGATTCACTCTTGCTGGTTTGCTGGTTTCAAGATTCATTTTTATTTTCTCTTGTGAATTACGAGCTTGTTTCCGTCGGGATCGCGAAATTGCGCCATCCAGCAAACGGGCGTTTCAGTTTTTTCCATGTCGAATGTCACGCCGCGTTGTTTGAGCTTCTCGTAGGCATTATCGATATCTGCCACCTCGAACGCGACGGTGGTTCCATCGCGCGAAGGTTTCCACGCTGGGTGACAACCGACTCCAATCGTAATTGGGCCAAGATCGTACTCGACCCATGCGCCATCCATCTGTGTGCGCGTAGGCGTTAACTCCAGCGTCTCCTGATAAAATTTTCGTGCGCGTTCCTTGTCAGATACCGCAATAGCAACAAAGGCCACTTCATTCGTGATCATTTGCAGACTCCTTTCTCGTCTTCGGGTTTAAGTTTGTGAATTATGAGTTTGTTTCCATCTGGATCTTGCACCACTGCCATGTAACAACACGGCGTCTCAAAAGGCTCAGCCGCGAATGGAACACGTTGACTTCTCAGCTGATTAATCGCCTCGTCGAAGTTTTCCACTTCCAATGCGGCACCTGTCCCTTGATCTGATGGTTTCCATTCCTCGCCAACATTCGCAATTGCGAGCGTGTTATCACCGACTGCGTATTCGATCCATTTTCCGCCCATCATTTTCTCGGATACTGTGAGTCCAAGTACTTCTTCGTAGAACTTCCGCGCACGCCGAATGTCAGTTACTGGAATTCCAACAAACGCGATGTGGTCAATCTTCATGCGTAACCGCCTCATTGCGCAGCCAGTCGCCTAACAACTCGATGATTTTTGGCTCGAAGGGCGCGCTCTTTCCTTTGAACGCGTCAGCCAAACTCAAATAATGCTGAAACGTGTGGCCTGTCTGGGGGATTTCATAAAACGTCGCGAAATCGCCATTGTTGTTCACGTAGGAAGCGATCAATTCGGAATCATCGCGACTCATGATCCAATCGAACGCGCCGCGAAGGACGTAAGCGGGCACTTTCACGCGTGACCAGGCCGCGGCGAGATTCAGTTGTTGTAATTGCTGATAAAAGCGAAGCGGTCGGCCATAAAGATGCGCATGGTCCTTTCCCTCAGGCCAGACATCCGCCAACTGCGGTCGCTCCTTCAAAGTGTCGTCGACGGGTCGGCCTTTGATCAGCCACTCGTGATAAAACGTCGCCACGTCTTTCATCCGATCGTTAACTTCGCCGGGCGATTTGCCCATCAACGCGAAGCGACGTCGTTCGATCTCCAGCATGTGCTCAAACCAGGTTTTCACCCAGCCGCCGACTGAAATGTAGCCGCGAACCTGCGCTCGTTCTGTCTCTGATTCCGGAATGAGCGGTGCGAACCCTCCTCCGTTGCTGATCCCGAGGATGTAAATCTTTTTCGTATCGATAAAATCGTAATTATTCATCGCACGGAAGGCCGCACGATAGCCGGCGAGTTCGGAATCGAAATCGACCTCGGAGCACACGCCTTCGCTATCGCCTACGCCCTGCTTATCCATTCGGAACAGAACGAACTTCGGGAGCTGAGCCAGACCGCGAAAAACCAGGCCGCTCTCGTCCCTGGTGCCAGCGCGCGCCTCTAGCGAATCGCAACTCAACCAACCTGCGACAAAGATGACCGGGAGCTTTTCTTTCGTGTTGCGCGGCTTCGTAATAATTGTGCGCAAACGATTCCCGTCAGGGGCGGTTACGGAATCATAGATCACGTCGACATTCGGATAAGTTTCACGAGGCACTTTGGATTTGCGCGGAAGGTCATCCGCGCAAAGCGTCGCGGTAAGTGCAACGCAGATCATCGTTAAAGCGACGCGAGGAGACGCGCACACTCCTAAAGCTTTCGCAAAACAGAACAGGTTTTCCAAGCATTTGCCACGCAGTGCCTTTGGAGTGCCACGCGTTTTCGCAACGCTTTCATTGTACAGCGTCATGATTCGGAATTTGCCGCAGCAACGACTTTTTGTGCTGCATCTGCGAGATCATCCGCAGCGATGAGCGCAAGGCCGCTTTCCTTCAACAACTGCTTCCCGCGCTCGACGTTTGTTCCTTCCAAACGAACTACAAGCGGCACCGACAGCTTCACTGTCTTCGCTGCATCGATGATACCCTGCGCGATCACGTCGCATTTCATGATCCCACCGAAAATGTTGACCAGAATCGCTTTCACGTTTTTGTCGGCGATCAGGATCTTGAACGCTTCGGTCACCTGCTCTTCCGTCGCGCCGCCGCCCACATCGAGAAAGTTAGCGGGTTCACCTCCGTAAAACTTGATGATGTCCATCGTAGCCATGGCGAGGCCCGCGCCATTGACGAGGCACGCTATGTTGCCGTCGAGCCCGATGTAATTCAGCCCATGTTTTGAGGCTTCGACTTCGCGAGGGTCTTCCTCGGCTACATCACGCATCGCAGCGATCTCGGGATGCCGATACAGCGCGTTGTCGTCAAAATTAAACTTGGCATCCAGCGCAAGGACTTCGCCTTTGTTTGTAACGACCAATGGGTTGACCTCGACCATCGAGCAATCGTAAGCAACGAAAGTGCGATAAAGTCCGTCGAATAATTTCGACGCGTTCTTTAGTTGCGACGATTCAAAGCCGAGTTGCTTTGCCAGTTTCCGGGCCTGATATGGCTGCAAGCCGGCTAAGGGATTGACTGGTTCTCGAATAATTTTCTCGGGTGATTTAGCCGCAACAGCTTCAATTTCCACGCCGCCTTCGGTGCTGGCGACAATCACAGGCGCAGCCGTCGCGCGATCCAGCAGGACGGCGAAATATATTTCCCGGGCAATATCGGCCGATTCTGCGATCAGCACCTTATTCACCTTACGACCAACTGGCCCGGTCTGGTGCGTCACCAGAACTTGGCCGAGCATTTTCGCCGCAACATCACGGACTTCATCAGGCGTTTTGCGAACGTGCACGCCGCCGTTAAATCCGTTATTGAAACGGCCCTTGCCGCGTCCCCCCGCATGGATTTGTGCTTTAACAACAATATCGATATCGCCAAGCTCATGCGCGATTTGCTCCGCTTCATCGAACGTGGCAGCGACTCTGCCGGGCGTTGTGGCCACATCGAATTTCTGCAACAACTCTTTGGCTTGATATTCGTGGATGTTCATCGGGAACGAGCGGCGATGTCCGATCCGCCGCTTCTTGAGTTCGGAGAAATTGGAATAGCGCGCGTAACGCGACTCAGCAACGATTTTTCTTTTTCGAATTGGCTTGCGTTGCGGAAATCGAGCCCACTACGGTGGCGGCCATGAAAACCTCAACGAAAATCTTTGCAGTAGCTGGCGCACTCGTACTCACGCTCGCGTTCGGGATGGTGGCCGCCACGCCCGAGCAGGAGAAGGCATTTACCGACAAGTACAAAGCGGCATTGGAAGGCAAGGACACGGCCACCCTCGAGTCTTTCCTTTACACACAAGGTTCCGATCCGCAGGCCCTCGAGTTTTACAAAATGATGCAGGCGGGCGGAGCCGAAGGGAAAATTTCAAAGATTGAGCTCGTTAGTCTCACACCGGAAGACCTTAAAAAAGCGACGACGCCGATGGACGGACCAACCGGCAAAGTTTGCCTGAATCTCAAACCAACGAAAAAGCTTGTGATCAAGGTCGAGAAAAAGGACGAAAACGGCAGCTCCTCCAGCAACTCCGAAAATTTCGTGGCCGAGAAGGACGGCAAACTCGTGATCCCTGTGCCGGGACCGTGTAAGTAGCGCCGCAGCACACCGTACTCTTAAAGCGACGCGAGGACGCATGGCATTCCCAAAGCTTCCGCGACACTCGGCAAGCTCGTTAGGGATTTCGCACGAAGCGCTTTTGGAGTGCGAGGCGTCCTCGCATCGCTTTTACCTCAGCGCATGTTCTGCAACACAAGCGAACGAGGCAGTTTAGCTTGGTTCGGCTTTGAAGAGCGTGCCCACCGTGCGCTGATTTGTCGGTGGTTCGAGCGAGTTAACGAAATTGCGAAACCGTTCCGAAAAAACTTCAGGTCGAAGTTTCCAGTAATGAGCCATGCCGGGCGCCACGACGTAATGTCGAAGAAGTCCGTGCCAGCCTTCCCAAAGATCCCTGTCCATCATTCCATAAACATGATGAAAATGGATGGTCTCAAACGCTTTCAAGAATTGGTAAGCAGCATGGAAAAATCGAGCCCGTTCTTCGACTGAGAGCGCGCTAATATCTTCGATCCCGACACGCCAGATCCGTTCCAACTCGGCATTTTCCATCAACGGTTTCGTCACATCGCGCAGGGCCGTCGCTGCGGCATCTTGCATCGCGACTTTTGCCACGCGCGTGCTCTGGTGCACCTGCACAGCCAGATACAGCACGGACAAAACCACAGCTAGCGAGCCGATCAATTGCGAGATGGCGCTAATCGCATCCCAGTTCATCGGCCGGATTGTACCATGAAATCGCCGTTCACTTGAATGTCATTCTGGCCGCGACGAAGAAGTCAGGCTGCTTCAGTTCCCGAACGTGCAGGCGATGGCATCAACAAAGGCAAAAATTCCGGCGGCATGACATCCGCCCATACATCGTAATCAGGCCCAAACTGCCGAAGGAACAACAGCGAGAACGCGCCAAGGGTGACTGGAATTGGCAAAAGTATAACTGTCCCGACGTACGGAATAGCAGCGATGCAACAAGTCGCGCATGTTACAGCGCAACTAATCATAACCGCCGCGACTGCTAACAGCAGAACGAATAAAACGTAAAGCAGGATCGGTCCGGGATGGGAGCTTACCAGGTCCATTGCTTGAACAAACGCTAGTCGTGCGCGACACCGTTGGCGGTACATGGTCGGGACCATCAACTGAGAGGCGAGCGCCCAAACCAAAATAAGGCAGACCGAGATAAACGCGGTCAGCGAAATACCAATCCAAAACCCGACACCGGGTTCAGTCTGATCGCGCCCCGGGATAAACGGCACAATGAGGACAAGCCCCGCAACGACGATCACTGGGACGAGTACGACCACCACGAGCAGTGAGAACACGAAGAAGCTGTTTCCTTCTGCACGAAATTCTTTCCACGGCTCGACAACCGCAGCGCGGTTGCTAACGACACAGTCAATAAAAATGAATCGTCCGCGTGCGCGCAGCCACGCAAACAGGACGATAACTAGAAGGAAGACGCAAATCAGCACGCAAATACCTGTGATCAGGACCGGCTGTGGAATCTGGCCAATCGTTTCGTTGAATTTCTGCGCGACGTCCCGCCGGTTGTTTGGATAATTGAAGTCGCCGATTCCGGCACCACCCGCACCGATGTTTGCAAGCCATCCGGCGAAGCCAATTACGAGCCATTTTCTAAATTCAAACGGCTGAAACAGGATCTTCTTCATCAACTCGAACGCTTTGCCAAACGGTCTGAAGATCTCGATTTTTGATCCATTTCCGTTCATATCGGGTTTGTCGTCAACCGGTGGCGATTGTAGGGCAACCGCATCGGTTGCCAAGCCCAGCCAGACGCAACCGAAGCAGTTGCAGGACAATTTCGCTCGCGATGGCGTGGGTTATAGCGTGCGCTGTCCTCAGCGGATGGAGAGAGTGTCGCAGCAGATGTGCTGAGGACACCGCACGCTACAGCACGCGGTTGTTTAGTGAACGATGCGCACGATCTTGATTATCGATGTCGAGTTTGAAACGCCGCTATCCGATTGGTGCAGAATTGATCGGTGAAAACCAGACGCATTTTCGCGTTTGGGCGCCGAAAGCGCGGGAAGTTGATTTGGTGTTGGAAGATGCTGCGGAAGCGAAACCAAAGTTCTGCCCCCTGACAGCCGAATCAGACGGATATTTCTCAGGCGCAGCCAACACGGGTTCCGGCGCGCGCTACCGTTTTCGGTTGAATGGCGCGGCGAATTTTTATCCCGACCCGGCGTCGCGTTTCCAACCCGACGGGCCGCACGGATCCTCGTGCATTGTGGATCCGACAAAATTCCGATGGAGCGACGCTGACTGGCCCGGACTGAAACTAAAAGGCCAGGTGTTTTATGAAATGCACACCGGCACGTTTACCCAGGAAGGAACGTGGCGAGCTGCTGTCGAACAGTTACCTGAGCTAGCGCGCATCGGAATCACGGTGATCGAAATGATGCCAGTCGCGGAGTTCCCCGGCAGGTTTGGCTGGGGCTATGACGGTGTCGATCTCTTCTCGCCTTCACATTTGTATGGAACGCCGGACGATTTGCGTGCGTTTGTTGACCGCGGACACTCGTTAGGCCTCGGTGTGATTCTGGACGTGGTTTATAACCATTTCGGGCCAGACGGAAATTACCTGGGTGTTTTTTCCGATGATTATTTGCTACGAGGAAAAGGACACGAATGGGGTGACGTGATTAATTTCGACGGCCCGAATTCGGAACCAGTTCGCGAATTTTTCATCACAAACGGCCGTTATTGGATCGAAGAATTTCACTTCGACGGTTTCCGTTTCGACGCAACGCACGCCATTCGCGATCAATCCAAGGAATACATCATTGGCGCAGTCGGTCGCGCCGCACGCGAAGCGGCGGGTTCGCGTTCCATCGTTCTCATCGCCGAGAACGATCTGCAGGAAGCCAGCATGATGCGCCCGCAGAATGAAGGCGGCGACGGTTTGGATGGGATGTGGAATGACGATTTTCATCACAGCGCCATCGTGGCATTCACCGGTCAAAACGTCGGCTATTTCAGCGATTACTCGGGGAGATCGCAGGAATTTATTTCCGCGGCTAAATACGGTTTTCTTTATCAGGGGCAGACGCTTTCGTGGCGGAAAGTGTTGCGTGGCACACCAACGTTCGGCATTCCCGCAGAAGCGTTCGTGTGTTTCATCGAAAACCACGATCAAATCGCGAACACTGGCGCGGGTGAGCGGCCCCGCTTTCAAACTTCCGCCGGACGGTACCGCGCAATCACCGCACTTCTTC
>DASXYB010000168.1:0-6241 GCA_036502745.1 Candidatus Udaeobacter sp. | reverse complement strand
GAGAGAACCAGGGAGCCCATTCTACGGCCGGTCTCGCCAAGGCGACTCACACTCCCCTCTTCCCAAAGATGCTCTCCAATCTGTCGTTTTTCTTCTACCATGTACGAGGATGGATAAACGAGGATCGTGAGCAGCTCGGGGAAATAATCCGTTTTGCGGTGCAACAATAGAAGACAAGCTTGCGCCGCGATGGTGACGCGGACTTCATCGGTAATCGCAAAACCGCCGCATCCCTCGAAGCGTTTTTCGACAAGAAACACTTGAATGTGACCAAGTAATTCCGCGCGATCGCTCGCCGACATCCGTTGGAAAATCACAACGTGGCGTTGAATCACTGTCAGCCATTTTTCGGGGAACCGTCGGGCTCGCAAACGATGTCGCCTGTGCTGTCTCCATATCGTAAGGATCACCGTCCAATTTTAATCGCTGTACTTGCGTAGCCAACGCAATTCAGTCTGGCTTTAACAGCGAAAATCCGTATGGATGACTCTCATGAATACGATCTCGATTTCCCGCCGCGATTTTGCGCGACTGCTCGGTGCCGGCGCGGCAGCGGCAGTCGTTAGGCCGCCGCTTTCTTTTGCAAAATCGACTCAGTCCGTTGCTACGCCTTTAACGGAGGGAGGCATCGTGCGGTTGAGTGCGAATGAAAATCCTTACGGCCCATGCCCGAAAGCATTCCAAGCGATGACGGATTCGTTCGGCCTTGCCGCTCGTTATCCGGACGAACACAACAACGTGCTAATTGACAAAGTGGCGAAGCTAAACGGCGTTACTCATGATCAGATCCTGCTTGGCGACGGTTCGGGCGAAATCCTGAAACTCTGTGCAGAAACGTTCACAGGACCGCAGAACGGGAAACTTGTAACAGCGGATCCAACTTTTGAAGCAATTCTCAACAATGCGAGCTCCAATGGCGCTGAGGTCGTCAAAGTGCCATTGACCAGAAGCTTTCAGCATGATCTGCCGAAAATGCGTGATTCTGCGAAGGCGGGTCTGATTTACGTCTGCAACCCGAACAACCCGACCGCGAGCATCACGCCAAAGGACGAGCTGCGAGATTTCATAGCGACGACTCCAGCGCAGACAATGATTCTCGTAGACGAAGCGTATTTTCATTATGCCGATAGCCCGGACTACGAAAGTGTAATCGCGCTAGTGAAAGATCATCCGAATCTGATTGTCTCACGCACATTCTCGAAAATTTATGGCATGGCCGGATTGCGCTGTGGCTATTGTGTCGCCCAGAAGGAACCGATCGATCGGCTGCGTCGAAATCAAATGTGGGACAGCGTCAACTGCATGGCTTTAGCCGCAGCAACCGCGAGTCTTGATGATCCTGATCATGTCCCAAACGGTCAGCGTCTGAACCGTGAAGCGAAAACATTCGTTACCTCAGAGCTCGACAAGATGGGCTATGAGCAAATTCCGTCACAAGCGAACTTCATTATGTTCGATTGCAAACGCCCTGTCGTGCCGCTGATCCAGGCAATGAAAGAGCGCAAGGTTCATGTCGGCCGGTTGTTTCCAGCTCTTCCAAACTACATGCGACTAACGATCGGGAAGAAAGCCGAGATGGAGACTTTCGTCAGCGCCTTCAAGCAAGTGGCCGCGTAACGCGAAAGTTGTACCGGGAGTTGTGACAATCGCCAGCCGAACGAGGATCAGCGTCTGAGGCGAAGAAATCTTGCGGCTTGCGATAAGCGTTTTTTCACCGCGCTCACAATCGGCGACCGTTTCGCGCCGTTGGTTTCGCCTGCCCCACCCGCGGATATGGCAAGGTCTGGCGTGAAAAGCGCCTCGAGCGCCTCGTGATAAAAATGTCGATCGTCCACTGACATTTCGCCGGCGTTATTAAATTCGTTGCCGTTTACTATGATCTTCGCGTTCAGCTTTGCCGCGAGCCGCGCGCCAGAATGAAGCGGCGGCATCTCGTCCACAGCGCGATCATATGCCGCTCTGACATCTGACGACATCTCATCCGCATTTGCATACTCCCGGCCGTTAAACCGGATGTTGGTCTTGATCCTCGTCTTCACTACAAGGATCAGTAGTGAGAACTATTTTTCGCGAAATTCAAGTGCGCCGTCTTTGGCGTCAATGTAAACGGTCTGACCTTCGCGCACTTTGCCTTCGAGAATATCGATGCTGAGCGGATCGAGAATTTCTCTTTGAATGGCGCGCCTCAAGGGTCGCGCGCCGTAAACGGGATCGTAGCCTTCGCGCGCAAGCAATGCCTTGGCCGAATCGGACAGCTTGAGCGTGATCTTTTGTTGTTCAAGGCGTTTCGACAATCGATCAAGCTGAATTTCGACAATCTTCTTTAGTTCGTCTTCGCTGAGACGGTCAAAAATGATGATCTCGTCGACGCGATTTAAAAACTCAGGTCGAAAATGCGCGCGCAACGCGTCCATCACCAGTCGCCGCCGCGCTTCTGGAGATTCCTCCTCCATGATGTACTGCGAGCCGATGTTGGAAGTCATAATGACGACCGTGTTTTTGAAATCGACAGTTCTCCCCTGCCCGTCTGTGATGCGCCCGTCGTCGAGCACTTGCAGCAGTACGTTGAACACGTCCGGATGCGCTTTTTCAATTTCGTCAAAAAGCACAACTGAATACGGCTTTCGGCGCACTGCTTCCGAGAGCTGGCCGCCTTCTTCGTAGCCGACATACCCCGGCGGAGCTCCGATCAAACGAGCGACGGTGTGTTTCTCCATGTATTCGCTCATATCGATGCGAATCATTGCGTTCTCGTCGTCGAACAGAAACTCCGCGAGTGCGCGGGCCAATTCCGTTTTGCCAACGCCAGTCGGGCCTAGGAAGATGAATGAGCCCAGCGGTCGATTCGGGTCCTGCAGACCCGCCCGGGCGCGACGCACCGCGTTGGAGACTGCCTTGACCGCTTCGTCCTGACCGACCACGCGCAGGTGCAAATGCTCCTCAAGTTTTACGAGCTTCTCGCGCTCGCCTTCCTGCAGACGGGACACCGGAATCCCCGTCCAGCTCGAAACGACTTCGGCGATGTCCTCCTCTGTCACTTCTTCGCGGAGCAAACGCTTTTTAGTCTTGGCCGATTTCGCAGTCAGATCGGCCAGTTTTTTTTCCAATTCAGGAATGCGACCGTATTGAATCTCGCTTGCCTTGCTCAATTCACCGCGCCGTTGCGCGCGTTCTAATTCAGTCCGGAATCGATCGATCTCTTCCTTCACCTTGCGCTGCTCATCAATGACCGCCTTCTCTTTTTGCCACTCGGCCTTCAGCGCGTTCGACTTTTCCTTTAACTCCGCCAATTCCTTCTCGAGCTTCTTCAAACGCTCCTTGCTGGCCGGATCCTTCTCTTTCTTGAGAGCCTGGCGTTCCATTTCATGTTGCATGATCTGGCGTTCGATGACGTCGATTTCTGTCGGCATCGAATCGAGCTCGATCTTCAAACGCGACGCTGCTTCATCGACCAAATCGATTGCCTTATCCGGCAGAAAGCGATCCGTGATATAACGGTGCGACAGCACCGCTGCTGCCACCAATGCCCCGTCGGTGATCCGCACCCCATGGTGCACTTCGTAGCGCTCTTTTAATCCACGCAGGATCGCGATTGTGTCTTCGACTGTTGGTTCGCCAACGAGCACCGGCTGAAAACGTCGCTCCAACGCCGCGTCTTTTTCGATGTATTTGCGATACTCATCGATCGTAGTCGCCCCCACGGTGCGCAGTTCGCCGCGCGCCAGCATCGGCTTGAGCATATTCGATGCGTCCACCGAACCTTCGGCTGCGCCCGCTCCGACGATGGTGTGCAATTCATCGATGAACAGAATGACCTGACCCTGCGCATCTGTGACTTCCTTTAAAAAGGCCTTTAGCCGGTCTTCAAATTCGCCACGGAACTTCGCACCTGCGACCATCGCGCCGATGTCCATCGCAATGATGCGTTTGTTTTTTAGTGAATCGGGGACGTCGCCGCTGATGATGCGCCGTGCCAGACCTTCCACAATTGCGGTTTTCCCAACACCTGGATCACCGATGAGAACGGGATTGTTCTTCGTTCGGCGCGATAAAACCTGCATGACGCGACGGATTTCGTTGTCGCGTCCGATTACCGGATCGATCTTCCCGCGTCGCGCCAACTCGGTCAGATCGCGTCCATATTTTTCCAACGTCTGAAATTTGCCCTCTGGATTTTGGTCGGTGACGCGCTGCGAACCGCGCACCTGCTGGAGTCCCTGCATCAGCTTGTCGCGAGTACCGCCCAGATCCTTCAGCAATTTCGCCGCAGGAACGTTCGCGCCGGCCAACGCGAGCAGATAATGCTCAGCGCTGGTGAATTCATCTTTGAGTTTCGCCATTTCCTTTTCGGCGCCGTCCAGCACGGTGCGCAGCTCGTTAGAGATGCGCACATCAGCCGCGCTGCCGTGGATTTTCGGCCGCCGCTCTAACTCCAAGCGCAACTGCTCCTGTAACTGATCAACATTTGCCCCAATCTTCTCGAGGAGCGGGCGCGCTATTCCATCGCTTTGCCCCAGAAGAGCGGACAGGAAATGTTCGTTCGTGATTTCCGAATTGTTAAGTTGAGACGCGAGATCCTGCGCCGCTTGCAGGGCCTCCTGCATTTTCTGCGTATATCGGTCGATGCGCATGGTTCAAAATACCAAACGAGATTCGGCCGGCAATTACGCTTAAGTTAACGCGCTGCAGCCAATTTCCTCTCAGCATGAGCCTTGCGCCACTGATACTCCGGCGTTTGACACAAACGCCTCTACAACGATCAGTGTTTTCCGATGAAAGCGCAGGAAAAATGGGTTGGATCGAAGTCGCTGGCGCTGTTACGCCAGGGGCCATTTCGCCGGTACATCATAGGTTCGCTCATTTCCGACAGTGGCACCTGGATGCAGATGATGGCCCAGAGCTGGGTGATGAGCGCCCTTACGAACAAGGCGATTCTGCTTGGGCTGGTGAACTTCGCTGCGGGGTTACCCGCGTTGATACTCGCTCCGGTGGCAGGCTCGCTGGCTGACCGCTGGGACAAACGCAAGATCCTGGTGGCAACGCAAATTGCCCAGATCATCTTCGCAGTGGGACTGGGATTTTTGGTGATGAGCGGTCACGTTCGCGTCTGGCACATCGTTTTCTTTGCGCTGCTCCTAGGGATTGCTTTCGCATACGAAATGCCCGCTATCAGTGCGCTTGTGCCAGAGTTGGTAAAGCGTGATGAGATCGCCGCTGCCGTCGCTCTCGATAGATCAGTGTTTCACGGATCGCGGTTGATTGGTCCGTCAGTAGCAGGGCTTCTTGTCGGGTGGTGTGGCGCTGCGTCAGCGTTTTTTGTAAATGCGCTCTCGTTCGTAGCGTTAATCGCAGCACTGATCTCGCTACCGAAACGGCCGATGGGAACACCGGAGGAAGAACAACAACGCCGTAGCGGGATAATGGAGGGCTTTCGCTACGTTCGCTCAAATCGCATCATTGTTTCTCTCATCACGTTAATTGCGCTCAACACGATCTTCGTTTTCCCTTCGATCTCAGTGATGCTCCCGCTCTACGTGCGGGATATTCTTCATCTTGGCGCGAAAAGCATGGGTGCATTGATGGCAATATCTGGCAGCGGCGCATTCCTTGGTTCGATTGGCCTACTCAGCGTTGCGCGCGAGAACCGATTGAAATTCATGACCGGCAACGTGGTAGCCATCGCAGCGGGTGTTTTTCTCATGTCGATGTCACAAGGTTTTCTGCTGACTGCTTGCGCGATGGGCGCCATGGCCATTGCCTTGTCAATGAATTTTGGCCTAACGAACACGATCGTGCAGGAACAGGCGCCAGCGCATTTGCGTGGTCGCGTATCAGCAGTCGTGGGTATGAGCTTTTTCGGCTTGATGCCCGTTGCAGGCCTGATCACCCCCGGTTTTGCCGATCTTATTGGAATGCGAACGACGCTGACGATTGCATCAGTGATCTATGGAATCGCTGCCTTTTCGGTTTTGAGTCTTGCAGGACGCCATGTTTGCGATCAACCGGTTTCGCCCGCACCGGCGCCTGAGATTGAGCCGGTTTGCTGAATGTTCGACATTTTCGCAAGTGTCATCCCGCGCGCAGCGCAGCGAAGTCGAGCGAGCCTGTTGAAAAACTCATCCTTTTGCCACGGGATGGAAAGCCCTGGCCTCGCCGACTCCGTCGGCTGCGTTGCAGCTTTGACTTCGTTCCGCTGCGCTTCACTCTGCTCAAATGACAGGATGATCATGCGCCGATGATT
>DASXYB010000167.1:0-3237 GCA_036502745.1 Candidatus Udaeobacter sp. | reverse complement strand
ATGACGTAAACATTACGCACAGTCGCGTTATCCGCCGGTTTGCGCGATTTGGCGTCTCCCTCGGTCTCGGCGGGGAGCATCCCATAGAGTTTTGCGACGTTGAAATCGGCATCGCCGATGATTGGATAATTTGGCGCGTGGCCCTGGGTTTCCTTGATATCGTTCGCCCATCCTTCGTGATCACCAGTCGAATCCACGGATAATCCAATGATCTTTACATTTCTGCGATCGAACTGCGGCTTTATTTTCGCCATGTATCCGAGCTCAGTCGTGCACACTGGTGTGAAGTCCTTTGGGTGCGAAAACAGAACGGCCCACGAATCGCCGATCCAATCATGGAAGCGGATTCGGCCTTCAGTGGTTTGTGCTTCAAAGTCCGGTGCTGTATCGCCAATTTTCATTGTTTTACCTCCTCGTTTTCTCTCGGAGGTTATTTCAAACGCAGGCGCCAAAGTCAATAGTCGCTTTGCGAGATCAACTCGCAGAATTTTTGCAGATCGATATTGCCACCGGATACGATCGCAACGATCGGTCCTTTGCCAGCTTTCCCGCTCAACGCCGCCGCGACTGGTAGTGCACCTGCACCCTCCGCAACGACACGTGCTTTTTCAGCCAACAGGCGCATCGCATGTTTTGTGTCCTCGAGAGTGACAACCAGATAGCCGTCCACAATTGCTTTCATTCTTTCCCACATGCGAGGGAACATGCTTTGACCGCCAGCGCCATCCACGAATGACGATTTCCAGTTTGGAAATTGTTGCGGTGAACCTTTTTCAAACGAAAGCGCTGCCGGCGCTGCAGTCTCGGGTTCAACGCCGAATATTTTGACTTGCGGTCGTAGCGCTTTAATTGCGCTGGCCACGCCTGTGATCAATCCGCCGCCGCCAATGCTGCCGATGACAGCAGCGACATCTGGCATGTCTTCGAGAATTTCCAGTCCCATCGTGCCATGACCAGCAATAAAATCGTCGTCATCAAACGGATGAATGAATGTTCCATCAACTCCCGCAAAAGATCTTTCATCAAGCGCTTTCCAGGCAATTTCGTAGGAGACTGGGATGAGTGTCGCACCGAGCGCTTTCATTCGCTCCAATTTTGATTTCGGCGCTGTCTCAACAACCACGACGGTGCACGGCACGCCTGCGGCCCTCGCGGCGTAAGCAACCCCCTGGCCGGCGTTGCCCGCACTGATTGTCCAGACGCCGCGTTTGCGATCAGCTTCGGACAATGCCGCGACGGCATTGGCTGCGCCGCGCAACTTGTAAGCATTGATCGGTTGGAGGTTCTCCAGCTTGAGACGGATGTCCGGAAATTCTGGTCCGAGCTCAAGGCGGATGAGTGGCGTGCGTGCGATCGTCATCGCGATCCGTTGGCGCGCCGCGCGTATTTCTGAAAGCTCAATGGGGCGAACGGGTTCGAGCGTCGTGCGCATGAGACTAGTGTAGAGGCCACTTTAATCGCGGCAATCCGATCTTGTCACGTTGAGTGCTGCCGAAGAAAAAACATCCGAGACTCTTCGCTCCGCTCAGAATGACAGTTGAAGTACGAGCATTAATTCGTTAGGCAATACAGTCCTCTAGAACGTTTTGTCAGAGTCCAAAAGAATGGTTATTGGACCTTCGTTGACCAATTCCACAGACATCATCGCGCCGAAAACTCCTGTCGTGACAGTGACTCCCAACCTACGTAGCGCTTCCGCAAATTCTTTGTACAGGATCTTTGCTTGTTCAGACGGCGCTGCGGCAACAAAGCTCGGCCTGCGTTGCCCGCGCGCGTCGCCATAAAGCGTAAATTGGGAAACCACAAGCGCGCTGCCCTTTATGTCCAGCAATGAGCGATTCATTTTTCGCTGGTCGTCCTCAAATATCCTTAGATTTCCGATTTTCTCCGCCAAAGCTGCGGCGACACAAGACGCGTCGTCGCGCCCCACGCCGATCAGGATTAAAAGACCCGTCGTGATTTCTGCCGTGACGCTGCCGTCCACGATTACACGCGCGCGACTTACACGCTGGACAACGGCTCGCATTTATTCACCTACAGGATCTTCTCCAGCAGATCGGCCAGGCGCCACCCCGCTTTGTGCAGCTCATCGCGCACGATGCCGGTTGCCCACGCACGATACAACGTTTGACCTGGTATTGGCTTTTCAATTGCCTCGCCGCTCGCAACGACTCGGTCGCTCTCGAGAAATTGCTTCACATTCCTAAACTCAAGACGCGCATGAACCTCGCGTGCGATCGGCAGAATTTCGTCCGCCCAAATCTCGGCATAATTGTCGATCGAGACATTCGATGGCACTTGCCAATTGCGAGGTTCATGCGTCGCCAATTCGCGGACCAGTTGTTGCTTGAGAGGAGCGATTTGCATATCGAGTTCCACTTTCGGCAAACCGCCGGGCACCTCAGGAAAAAGCGCGGTCACAGTGTCGTTATCCCAAAACCCGTGGAATTTCTTCTTCCGAATACCTCGCCGACGCGGCGGTTCGTCGCTTAGTTCAATCGTAAATGTATTTCCGCCTTCATCCGGCAAGGCTGACTTGTGCTTGTCGGGATCGGTCGCGTGTCCTTGTGCACCGAAATATGCCGCACCGACGTGCAACGGCTGATGAATATCCGCGACGTAATGCGCCAGCAGAATGAGGGCAACAGTTTTCGTGATCTTGCGCTCGTTCTGTTCGGGGATTCGCCCCTGCAACACGTCGATGCAGAACGGAATCATGTGCACAATGTCCCATTTGCTCCGACCTGCGTGTCCGTCACGATACCGTTGCGGCGGCACCACCGGGACATCAGTGTAGTGAAACCAGTGATGCGAAGGCGCGAGCGCATTGGGGTCGTGCGTTGGCTGGTTCGCACGCCAAAAATCGCGCAACTGTTTGTCGAGTTTGCGGTGAGCGGAGTAATGGAATGATCGTGAATCGTCGATTCCTTTTTTGTCCCAACCCTTAATTTCGTCTGCGATTAAAGCGGCCCTTTCCAATGTTATCCCATCGAGTAACGCGTACACCTTTGCGGCTGTTGGCGTATTCGTTAGGCGCTCGTCTGCAATCGCGCCGACGATCTCATGTCCCACTGGCCCGTAGGCAAGAATCGAACCGCGGAAAACGATGACAGCGAAAGCAATTAGAATTCCTCGACAAGCTAAATTCATCGGCAGCGCAGTCTGCCAGTTCTGTTGAACAAGTGACAAGCCTATGCTTCGCCTCGAATGCGTGAGCGAATTTCTTCGATTCGTTTT
>DASXYB010000166.1:0-4115 GCA_036502745.1 Candidatus Udaeobacter sp. | reverse complement strand
CGCTGTTTTTTTCTTTGCTGCTTTTTTCTTTGCCATCGACTAATTCCCCCCTTTCAATCCGCAACGCGCGGGGCATTGTGAAGAGTTGGGAATGACTTCACTTATGTGCGTTCAGTAATCATCACATTTTTTTTGTCAAACATTTTTGTTGCGAATTTAAAAAAAATTTCACCAGCTCACGCGCCAGAAATGTTTTTGGTGCGCGCGAAATTCTCTTCGTTTCGCCATCACAAAACAGAATCAGCAACTCATTTTCGTCGCTCTCCATTCCGGTGTGCGCATCGTTCGCGATGATGATATCGCAATTCTTTTCACGCAGTTTTTTCGCGGCGTTTGCTTCGAGGTGATCGGTTTCCGCCGCGAACCCAACGAGAAGAAATTTGCGATTCTGTTGTCGGCCTAACGAATCTAGAATGTCGCGCGTGGGAATTAATTTGAGGGACACTTGAGCGGCGGACTTTTTAATTTTTACCGGTGAGACTTCAGCCGGCTTGTAATCCGCCACTGCAGCACAGAGCACGCAAATGTCCGAGCTGTGCGCGTATTGATGAACCGCATCATACATTTCATCACCTGTCGAAACGGAAATGAATTTGCTATTGCGCGGCGGCGGGAGATTGACCGGACCGGAAATGAGAATCACCTCGCATCCCGCATCCAATGCTGCTTCGGCGATGGCGTAGCCCATTTTCCCGGACGAACGATTGGAGATGTAACGAACTGGATCGATCGGTTCGCGCGTCGGACCGGCAGTGATGAGAAATGTCACGCGATCAGTTTGTCGTGCCGCGTAAGAAGAAATTCCGCACGGAATGCGATCTCGTTCACCTTCCACAACCGGCCGAGTCCTTCGTACCCGCACGCCAGCATTCCTTCTTCCGGCCCGATGAATTCTACGCCGCGCTCTTTGAGTTTTTCCACGTTCTCCTGCGTCGCTGGATGCGCCCACATTTTACCGTTCATCGCTGGCGCGATCAGAATCGGCGCCCGTGTCGCGAGCGCGATAGCGGCGAGCGGATGATCTGCCAGACCGTGTGCGAGCTCTGCGATTATATGCGCAGTTGCGGGCGCGATCAGCAGCAGGTTCGCGCGGTCGGCAAGCTCGATGTGGCCAGGTCGCCAGCTTTCTTTTTCGTCGAAGAAGCTCGTCGTCACCGGATTTTTTGACAGGGTTTGCAACGTGAGCGGCGAAATAAATTCGATCGCATCATGTGTCATCGCCACAAAGACGTCATGGCCTTGTTTGACCAGCAGGCTTGCAAGCTCTGCTGATTTGTATGCGGCGATCGATCCACTGACGCCGAGCACGACCGATTTCCTGCCGGCCGGAATGTCTACCACTTTTGGTGGATCAGCTTTCTCAAGCTTACTTCTAAAATTTTTCTCCACGGCAGCCATATCGATTCAATTTGGCGTCAGTCGCCTGCTCAAGAACATTTCAGCGGACATGATGTTGCCGACGTTTTCGAGATCTTCTTCGACTGAACCGCTGACGATAGTGTAACGGTAATCCCGCCATAACTCCATTTCTCGCATGGCGGTGGCGAGACGCGACTCAATTTGCTGCGCCGTTTCGGTTCCGCGTTTCATCAATCGCCTTCGCAACTCTTCAACATCGGGAGGCATGATGAAGATGTCTGCCAACGCCTGCCGAACAATCGGATCGTCGAAATTGCGGATAGTGGCCGCTCCTTGTGTGTCGATATCGATCAGCACGTCGACGCCGTTTTTCAGATTCGACAGCACAGGCTCGCGCAACGTGCCGTAATAATCCCCATGCAGCTGCGCGTGCTCGAGAAAATCGCCGGTTCCTAGTTTTGTGAGAAAGTCTGCGTGCGAAAGAAAGTGATAATGGGTGGCGTCAATCTCCCCATCCCGTGGCGCTCGTGTCGTGCACGAGACGGAATAAAAAAACTTCCCAGTTTTTCTTAAAGCTTGAACAACAGTGGTCTTTCCCGCTCCCGATGGAGCGGAAATGACGAAGAGAATTCCGTGCCGGCTAAATCGGTTACTCAAGGTTTTGAACTTGCTCGCGGATCTTCTCCAGTTCGGCCTTGCAGCCGATGACGCGTTGGGAGATTGCAGCGTCATTCGCTTTTGCTCCGAGCGTATTGAGTTCGCGAAAAATCTCCTGCGTGATGAATTCCAATGTGCGCCCAACGGGCTCTTTGCTGCGCAAGTGATGGGCAAATTGAGCGAGATGGCTCTCAAGTCGCGTCAATTCTTCCGATACATCAGCGCGATCGGCGAAGAACGTAATCTCTTTCAACACGCGCTCGTCCTCGTTAGGCAGCGGTAGCCCGGCTTTTTGTATCCGATCCAGCAGCGCTGTGCGGTACCGTTTCACCACGTCGGGATGCAGTGCCCGGACTTCCTTCAGCTTTTTTCGAATTGCTTTGAGACGGTGAATCAAATCTTTGGCCAGATGTTTGCCTTCGCGTTCGCGCATTTTGATTAGATCTGCGAGCGCGGCACGCAAAGCGGCTTCGACTGCAGGCCATGTATCTTCTGGATCCAGCGATTCTTCCGGGAACCGCATCACACCGGGCGCTTGCAGGATCGTGGCGATGGTGATCTCACCCGGTGCGTTCAAATCCTTCTGCAACGAATGCATCGCCTTGTGATAGGAGCGGGCGAGTTCCGTATTGAGCGCCAGGTTCCGCGCGCCATTAGCACCACTGTGAAGACTGACCGTCGCGTTCGTGCGACCACGCGAGATATTCTCATTAATTGTCTGGCGAATGCGCGGCTCGAGCTCTACCAGATCGCGTGGCAAATTAACGACGACATCGCTTTGCTTCCGGTTCACGGAGTTTAGCTCGACAATAAATTTTGTTCCTTCGTGATCGGTCTCGCCACGACCGTATCCAGTCATGCTTCGCATAGGTCGAAAGGTTATCGCAGAGAAATATTCAACGTTCAACGAGCGTTTGGATCAAGCTTTGCGCTGCGCGCCGGTGAGGGGAAGGCATTGCGACGTGATCGATCGATCCAAACCACTGCTGTCCGGGAGCTATTCGCTTTGGCGCAGCGCGACGATACACGGAAAGCGTGACGCGATGATGGGTGAACGGAAACACGGATTCATAAACTGGCTGGCGTTGCACTTGAGGCTGCTCTAAACAGTTAAGTTCGATTGCCGGTAAGATCCACATTCCGCGCCAGCGCTGGCGTGATTGCGCGAGGAGAATCCGGCCATGCCTAACGATGAATGCATGCGTCTCGATGCATCGTTTTATTTCGGGCCGCGATTTCCTTATTGGGAGTGCAGCCGGATTTTTTGCGCGGCAAAACGCTTCAACCGGGCATACATCGCATTTCGGCTTTCGGGCCGCGCAAATAAGCGCGCCAAGATCGAGAAGTGCGGAGTTGAGGCTCGCGGCGCCGGATTGCGGGAGAAGACTCGCTGCGTGTTGCCAAAGCATTTGCCGGCCCGGTTCGGAATCGATCGGTCTGCGCAAATTGAAAAGCCGCGCCAAAACGCGACCGGTGTTCGCTTCGACGATCGGAACCGATTGATTCAGGGCAAAGCTGGCCACTGCGTGCGCGGTGTATTTTCCGATTCCGGAAAGTCGTCGCATTCGCTCGATTTCGCGCGGGAAGTTTCCGCCATGTCGATTCATAACCGTTTTTGCGGTGGCGTGGAGATTTCGCGCGCGAGCGTAATAGCCGAGGCCTTGCCACATTCGCAGAACTTCGTTTTCGGAAGCCCGTGCGAGTGAGGCGAAATCGGGAAACCTGCGGAGCCAATTGTGATAATACGGAATGACGGTGACGACCTGCGTTTGCTGGAGCATGAACTCGGACACGAGAATTGCGTACGGATCGTGCGTCCGGCGCCACGGAAGATCGCGCCCGTGTGTAAGATACCAACTCAACAGGCGACCACGAAATTTAGCTGATTGAAAAGCCACAGATGCACAGATTAACACAGATTTTTGAGCTGAATTGCTGAACTCGTCCTGATCTGTGTTTCATCTGTGTTAATCTATGCCCTCAATGAACTCCTACACGCATATGCTTACTCATGAGCAAGTGAGAAAGCTTCGCGTTTTGCTTGAGGAGTCCGGGTTCGAGTTTGCGCCGAAGGATTGGACAATTTTTTTTGCGCAAAA